>NZ_JBWYIP010000004.1:0-192756 GCF_056783825.1 Acinetobacter sp. 24-47-39 | reverse complement strand
GGAGCTTTTGTGCTTCGATCGGGCTGTTGTTGCTCGGTACAATCGGTTGGGCTTCATCAATGAGCCAGTTAATGCCTTCACTGCGTAGTAAACGAGTCAGAAAGTCGTAGTCGCTTTCGTTGCTTTGCATGATGAAGGGGCGGATGTCGTATTGTTGTTGTAGTCCACTGTGGTCTAGGCTAAGGCTAGAGGCAAAGAGTGGGCTTTTGTTTTGCCATTCTTCAAAGAGGATTTCCACCACTTCGACCACGGATTTGTTCATAAATACGCGGCTGTTGCGGCGTTTGTGCCAAAGTGAAGTTGCATCGTTAAGCGTAAGTTTGTAGAGGGTCAGTGCTCCATCGCTTTGTCCTTGTGAGGCTTCGGTGATGATGCCAGTGGTTCTAAACAGGGTTCCTTGATCAGTGACTTGATCGACGGCCACTTGTGTGCCGATGAATTGTTTGAGTGGAATTAAGGCATTGGTCGAGAGACAGATGAGTTCTGCTTGCACGCCTTCGTTAAGGACATGGCTGCCATCGATGCGTTGTAGGAAGACTTGGCTATTCAGTTGTGAATGACTGAATTGGATGTGGAGGGCTCTGTTTTGGGCGGTTAGACCGAGCTGTTCAATCGCACCCTGAATATTATTGATGAAATTCTTCATGTCAAAATGAGTTAATCATTATTATTTAGATATTCTTAACCCAAATTGTACACGAAAAAATCAATTTTAAACGATATGAATTGTTTCAATCGTTAATTCACGACGGGCTAACCTTTTTTCACCAAATAATGAAACTCTTTGTTCCCATTTTCATCTAAACGTTCTTCTTGCAACAGCAATTCATGACCAAGATGCATACAGAATTTAGGAATATCCCAAGAAGTTGAATTATCTGTTGCAAATACTTCCACCACATCACCAGACTTAGATTTACGAATGGCTTGATGTAACATCATCACCGGTTCTGGACAACGTAAACCACGAGTATTCAACTGGATTTGAGGTTGAACTTGAGAATCAGACATTCAATATCACCCTAAAAAGATTGGGCGATTATTTTATCATAATTCAATCTTTTCACTCCCAAATTCAGAAAAAGACTCCAAATACAGTGGTCTATGATCAAATAGATCATTAGGAATCAAAATTTTACCAATAGACAAGCGTATTTTCTTCGGTATGATTAAAACTTATTTTTTCAATTGAAGAGTCTTTAGGAAAGATCATGCAAGAGGAATCAGGTACATCGTGGGGTATGCGTGGCTTACGCAAATGGTTAGGCACAGCCCCAGAAACCCGAGATGAACTGTTAAAAATTGTACAAGATTCACGTCGACTACTCGAACCAGATACAGTAGCGATGCTCGAAGGAATCTTTGACCTTCCAGCGACTAAAATTCGTGAAGTCATGACGCCACGAACTTCAATGGTTAGCTTACAAGAAGATGATGAGTTATTGGATATTCTTGATGTTCTCATCGAGTCAGCACACTCACGTTTCCCTGTATTTTCAACAGATCAACCTGATAACGTCATTGGTATCCTTTTGGCAAAGGACCTCTTACCTTTCTTAAAAGATCGTGATTCGAAAGTAAATGTACATTCGCTGATGCGGCAACCGATCTTTGTGCCTGAAAGCGCGCGTTCTGATCAAGTGCTCCGAATGCTAAAAAACACTCAAACACATATTGCGATTGTGATTGATGAATACGGTTCTACTTCGGGTTTAGTGACACTTGAGGATATTCTTGAAGAAATTGTGGGTGAAATTGAAGATGAACATGACAATGTCGATGAAGAAGCCAATTTCATTGTTCCAGATCAAACCAGCAACAGCAGTAACACGTGGTTAGTTCAAGCACTTACACCAATTGAACATTTTAACAATGTTTTAAATGCTGAATTTTCCGATGATGAAGTGGAAACTGTGGGTGGACTATTACTGCAAGAAATTGGTTTAGTAAGCGATCTTCAAGGCCAAGTGATTGAATTGGGAGATTGGGAATTTACCATTGTGGAAGCAGATGTCCGTACTATTCATCTGATTCGAGCTGTGCGTAAATGAGAGCCTATTTTCAAAAATTATTGAGTCCTTCAGAAAAACAAAAATCATTACCTTTCATTTACCCACTCCTTATCGCTTTAACAGCAGGTGCGACTTTTAGTCTCGCACTTGCACCTTTTTATTGGTGGTGGCTGGCAATATTATCGCCAGCATTGCTATATGCCACACTCAGTAAGCGGAATTCTAAACAAGCATTCCTCATCGGTTGGGCTTACGGTTTTGGATTATGGTTTGTAGGTGCATTCTGGTTATACACTTCTATCCATGTGTATGGTGATACATCTGCGTTTTTAAGTGTCATCATGATTGCGATTATGGCCTTGGTGATGGGGCTATTTACTGCAATACAAACTTGGATATATCGTCGATTCTTTCCAGAAACACCACTTACTTTTGCCCCTTTATGGGTATTCTTTGAATGGGCAAAAACTTGGGTATTTACTGGTTTCCCTTGGTTATTTGCAGGTTATGCTTTTACCGAACGCTTCTTAGATAGCTATGCACCTTTATTTGGTGTATTTGCAGTTTCTTTCGTGGTCATTCTCATTGCATCTGCACTTGTTGAACTCCTACGAAAACGCTACTTTTGGGCTATTCCAGTTTCAATTGTATTACTAGGTGCATGGGGCGCATCCCATTTAACTTTTGTTGAAGAAAAAAAATCAGCACCGCTGAGCGTTTCTTTAATCCAAGGTAATATCCCTCAAGATTTAAAGTGGTTAACTGAGTATCAAGTAAAGACACTTGAAATCTATGCACAATTAACACGTTCAGAATGGGGACGTGACTTGGTGGTTTGGCCTGAATCATCTATCCCAATGTTTCAATCAGATATTGAACCATTTTTAGATGCAATGGATCAGCAAGCCAAAAGTACCAACACAGCTTGGGTAACAGGTATTCCATATTGGGATTTAAATGAATCTAAGGCATTGGGTTATCCGCGTTATTACAACTCCATGATGGCATCCGGTGATGAAGCTACAGGCTTATATAAAAAACAGCGTCTCGTTCCTTTTGGTGAATATATTCCGCTGTCTGGTCTGTTAAGTTGGGTGTTACCTGCACTTCAAAATGATCCTTCAATGAGCGGTTTTTCGCGTGGTCCGCAGGATCAAGCTCCATTTTCAATTCACAATCACAAATTAGCTGCTGCGATTTGTTATGAAGTTGCCTACCCGAACCTAACCCGACGCAATGCTCTAAATAGTGATTTCCTCGTCACCGTTTCAAATGATGCTTGGTTTACGGGTACGGCTGGTCCTTGGCAACATTTACAAATGGTACAAATGCGAGCAAAAGAAAATGGACGCTGGTTTATTCGTGCAACCAATACAGGTGTGACTGCTTTTATCAACCACAAAGGGGAAATCGTCAGCCAAGCCCCAATTGATCAAAAAGCGGTTCTTCGTGGTGATCTACCTGCAATGCAAGGGCAAACTTGGTATACGAGATTCAGTGATTGGCCAATATTGGGATTGTCATTGATTTTATTGATGATGGGTTGGTTCTTTAGACCACGTGTTGTCGATGTCAGTTTTAAATCTCGTCGATAACACTTGATTCAAATCAAATATACGTTCTATATCAAAAAACCGAGCAAATATGCTCGGTTTTTTTAAATTTGTGTTGTGAGGTAAGACAGCATTGCCATCAAACTCAACATGGGAATAGATCGATAAATTTTAATGAGCAGCGCTTCAAATGTTGAAGAAACATCAGACAGCATCAAAACAGATGCCTTAAGTGCACTATAAAAACTTAAAATCGTAATCGCACTAAATACACTAATCGCCATAAATCCGATCATGATTTGACTGCTTGCATCTGCATTTGACCAAAGATCAATAAATAGATGACTAATAGGCAATAAGCTCAAAATAAGCAGTGCAGACTTGAGCACAGTCCAATGAAATAAATTGATTTCATCTGACAATATTAATGCTTTCATCATTCCCCCTTATTATCAAGCTAAGCTGTTAGCTCCATTATGCAGGGAATAATTAAAATAAAAAGCCTAATTTTCTTCATATTTTCTGTTTCTTGTAACCATTAAATATGGGAATAATTCTTATTATAAATCTCAAAAACTCTTTATTTTTAAACATTATAATTATCAATGATTTGGGTGAATATTTCTAAATAATAAAGATTATCACTTCACTCAATATTTATTAATTCGATTAAGTGAAGTGATTAATACCATGAATGGTTTTTAATAATGATTTTCATTATTTATGGTGTGTAAAAGATATCAGCATCATTTCCTTCACCACCCTGCTTTCCATCTGCTCCGAATGAATAAAGATCATATGCACGACCTTCCGAACCAGGAATCACATATTGTAAATCATTATCCCAACTATCTTTAGGATAACCACCCTTCACATAACCACCAGGTAACCAATTTTTTGCTGAAGCTGGTTGATTGACTAAGGCATCCAAGCCACCATCTTGCATCGATGGATATTGGTTATTGTCTAATTTGTATTGATCTAATGCACCTGCAACACCTTTCAGCGTAATGATTGTGGTATCAACCTTCGCTTTCTCACCACGACCCATGACATTAGGCACAATCAGTGCTGCAAGCACACCTAAAATCACAATCACTACCATCACTTCGATCAGGGTAAAACCAGATTGTTTTCGCATTTTCATCTTGTTTCGCATGTTTTCACTCGCTATTTCATTCATTATTAGAATTTATTGAATCTGTTTAAATCATATTGTTCATGTTGACGATTGGCAACATGACAGCAATCACGATCACCAATACAATCGCAGCCATTAACACCAACATTAGTGGTTCCAACAACGCCAATAATGTTGAGATCAATGTAGTAACCTCTCGATCTTGCATCGTCGAAGCTCTTTCTAACATTCGATCCAACTCACCCGAGGCTTCACCACTTTTGATCATTTGCACCATCATCGGTGGAAAATAACCACAGCGTTCAAGTTGCGTCGCCAAATTTCCACCCTCTGTGACCTTTTCAGCCGCGACATTGACTGCATCTCGAATAACCCAATTGCTACTTACTGCTGCACCAATTTTCAACGCGTCGACCAAAGGAACACCAGATTGCGTTAAGATAGATAAGGTACTTGAAAAGCGGGCGGCATTAATACCTCGTGATAGTTTTCCAAATAATGGCAACTTCAACGTGAGACGATCAAAAGCATAATGCCCTGCGGCAGTCCTTAAAAAACGCACCAATAGAAAGAATCCCAACGCCGATGCAACCAATACAAATGGCCAAGCTTGACGTATAAAATCACTGGCTTTCATTAAAGCAACCGTAATCCAAGGTAGCGCATCTTTACTTTGGTCAAAAGTTTTAACGATATCTGGTACTACATAGGTCATGAGTCCCATTACGATACCGAAAGACATCAACATCAAAATAATAGGATAAATCATTGCACCTTGAATCTTCTTTTGCATCGCAAAGCGATTTTCAGTGTAATCAGCCAATTGATCGAGAATAAGATCTAAGTGTCCTGATCGTTCACCAGCAGCAATCGTTGCAATATAAAGTTCAGGGAATCTGCCAGATTGTTGCATCCCTTGAGCCAATGAATGACCTTCTAAAACCTTTGATCGTACAGATAACATCAAATTTTGCACGTGAGCTTTTTCGCTTTGTTTGGCAACTGCTCTTAATGCTTCCTCAAGTGGGATCCCCGCAGCAACTAATACAGATAATTGGCGAGTCATCAAAGCTAAGTCATAAGCTGTAAATTTTTTTTGAAAAAAACCACCAGTTCGATGCTTGTCTTTTTGTTCTACAGCATCAACTTGTACTGGAATCCATTGTTTATCCCGAAGCTGTTGTCGAATCTGTCGGGCTGAATCACCTTCTAGCACACCCTTTTGCTGCTTTCCTGAAGCATCGATGGCAGTATATTGATATGCGGGCATGATAATGCTCTAATTTTCCTAATTATGATGTCTTAAGAGTTGCCTTAGACCGTTCTCTTCATTCATATTGATCACTTGCAACAACTTGAACACTCTATCACAAGCATTGGTTATCCACGATAAGTTTTCACCATATTGATCGACGACTATATATGACAAATATTTCAGAATTAAGCCAAATTGTTTATCGAGTGCGCATCGCGGTGCCAGTTTATCTATATGATTGTTTTGATTATGAAGTTTCTGCAGAACAATACCAAACTATACACATAGGTTGCCGTGTTCTTGTTTCGTTTGGTCGTCAAAACTTAGTCGGAATCGTACTTGAAAAGATCGCACCGGAAACGCCATTAGATCCGAAAATCAAACTGAAAACCATCACTGAAATCTTAGATCTGCAACCCATACTCAATGCTACGATCATTCAGCTCGCGCAGTGGTCTGCTCAATATTATCAATTTCCCATTGGGGAAGTCATGCATACCACTTTGCCGACATTTTTAAGGCAGGGTAAACCCTATAATTTATTAGCTCACTCTTGGAAAGTTTTAAATTTAGACGCTGAAAAGAAAGTGGCTCGATCTTTAAAACAACAAGAGGCTTATAAAATATTAAAGCTACACCCTCAAGGGACTGCCGAGACGATACTGAATTTAAGTGGTGTGGAAACAGCAACATTAAAAGCGCTTGAAAAGAAAGAAATCGTCGAATGTGAATTGATTCAACAGGACTTTAGTCCTGAACCTGTACAGCTGGCTCAAATGCCATTGACTGCAAATGATGATCAAAAAAAAGCTATTCAATCCATTTTAAAAGCACAAAATCGCTATCAAGCATTTTTACTCGATGGTTTAACTGGAAGCGGAAAAACTGAAGTTTATTTGCAAGTTATGCAAGAGGTTTTACAAAAAGGTCAGCAAGTATTGGTACTGGTACCAGAAATTGGCTTAACCCCTCAAACTATCAGTCGGTTTCAATCTCGCTTTCACTGCAATATTGTCTTGTTGCATTCCGGACTGAATGACACAAAGCGCCTCCAAGCTTGGCAATATGCTCAAACAGGGAAGGCCTCCATTATTCTTGGTACACGCTCTGCGATTTACACCCCCATGCCAAATTTAGGGCTCATTATCTTAGATGAGGAGCATGACCTGTCATTCAAACAACAAGAAGGTTTTCGCTACCATGCACGTGATGTTGCTCTCTATCGCGCTTATTTAGAGCAATGCCCCATTGTCCTTGGCTCAGCAACACCAAGTATTGACTCATATCATTTGGTGGAGCAAAAAAAATTAACGATTCTGAAACTCGATGAACGTGCTGCAGGTGCAAGCTTACCTAAAATTCATTTAATTGATCTAAAGATTGCTCAAAAACAGCATGGTATAAGCGAACAACTCATTAAAGAAATTCAAAAAAGACTCAATCAAGAAGAACAGGTACTGATCTTTTTAAACAGACGTGGTTATGCACCTGTCCTGATCTGCGAAAGCTGTGGATGGCAAGCCAATTGTCCCCATTGTGATGCACATTTTACGCTTCATAAAAAACCATATGAGCACCTGCATTGCCATCACTGTGGGACGATTAATCGACTGCCTGATCAATGCCCCTCTTGTCAGCAACAGACCTTAAAGCCGATTGGAATGGGCACGGCAAAAGTTGAAGAGAATTTACAACATTTATTTCCAGACTTTCCTGTGGTCAGAGTAGATCGTGATTCCACGAGCCGTGTCGGGAGTTGGCAAAAAATTTACGAGCAAATTCATCAAAGTAAACCGATGATTTTACTTGGTACGCAAATGTTAGCCAAAGGTCATCACTTTCCGTATGTAACCTTAGTTGCAATCTTAGATATTGATAGTGGTTTACTCAGTGTTGATTTCAGAGCAACAGAACGAACTGCCCAATTGATTGTTCAAGTTGCAGGGCGTGCAGGACGAGGTGAAAAAAAAGGTGAGGTTTATCTACAAACTTTACGACCAGATCACCCTCTACTCAACACGCTCATTAATAAAGACTATCGTGCTTTTGCTCGTGAAACACTTCATGATCGTCAAGCTGCTTTACTCCCTCCAATGCGCTATGCAGCATTAATACGTTGTGAATCGCGTAGTCAGGAAGAAAATCTCAATTTTTTAACCAATATGACACAATCGCTCCAACAACATACTGGTGAGCTGATTGAGATCTGGGGTCCAATTCCTGCGCCAATGGAGCGAAAGGCTGGGCGTTATCAGGCACATGTGGTTTTATTGTCATCAGATCGTGCAAAAATGCATTTCTATATACGAGAATGGTGGCCATTCGTGCTTCAACAAAAACCTTCAACGATGAAGCTCAGTATTGATATAGATCCTCAAGAGCTAAGCTAATCATGAATAGAGTTAAATTATCAAAGTCGAAGACCTGAATTAAATTTACACAGCTAAAGCAGACACGATTACAATTTCATCAGTCCAACATTCCACTTTAGGGAAGGCCAATGCCATTGTTGTTACAAATCACAATTTTTCTAGCTGCCGCATTAATTCTTGTTCCACTTGGAAAAAAATTTGGTATTGCGACAGTCTTAGGTTATTTGTTTACAGGAATATTACTTGGTCCAAGTGCATTGAATGTGACCAATGATGCCGAAACATTAATGAAATTAGCTGAGTACGGCGTGATTTTCTTGATGTTCTTAATTGGCCTAGAATTACGCCCTCAGCGCTTGTGGAATATGCGTCACTCTATATTTGTGATTGGAAGTGCTCAAGTCTTGATCACAGGTATAATTCTTGTCGCAACCATTTGGCTGTTCTTCCAACAGCATCTTGCTGCTAGTGTCGTTATTGGTCTTGCCCTTGCTTTATCATCTACAGCATTTGTCATGCAATTACTTGCAGAAAAGCAGCAGCTGAATACCGCACATGGTCAACAATCTTTCTCTATTTTACTGTTTCAAGATATTGCCGCTATTCCTTTACTCGCCCTGATTCCCCTACTCGCGGGAAATCAATCTACACATCATGGTATTGCTTACTTTGCCGCTGTTGTTGCAACGTTTACTGGCTTATTTTTATTTAGTCGCTATGTGATGCGACCATTTTTTAGATTCATTGTACAGAGTGGTGCCACTGAACTCATTACGGCTGCTGGACTCTTCATTGTTTTGGCTGTCGTTCTGTTTATGGATATGCTCGGATTAAGCACCACGCTCGGTGCTTTTCTGACAGGTGTATTACTCGCGGATTCTGAGTTTCGCCATGAACTGGAATCGAGCATTCAACCCTTCAAAGGTTTATTACTCGGTTTATTCTTTATGAGCGTAGGCATGATGACACCGATTGATCTCCTCGTAGATGAGCCGCTATTCATTTTTGGTGGGGCATTCGTGCTGATCATCATAAAAATATTAAGCATGGTTGCAATCGCACGATATTTTAAATTTCAATGGAAAACCAGTGTATTGATTGCCATTTGTCTTGCTCAAGGAGGAGAATTTGCTTATGTGATCTTAGCTATTGCGAATACCGAAGGTTTAATTACTCAAGCAGTGTTATCCCCTACGATTCTGATCATTGCAATTTCGATGGCACTCACCCCTGTCATTTTTTGGCTTGCACAACAATGGCTCATTCCATATCTTGATCGAAAGACTGATAGTGCTGAAGATGTCCCATTACCAGACACTCATTCGACATTAATCATTGCAGGTTTTGGACGCGTCGGACAAATAGTGGCGCGCGTTGCTTATCTCAATCATGTCAGCTTTACAGCCATTGATAATAATTTAGAAAAAATTGATTTTGTGAGAAAGTACGGTGGTAAAATTTATTATGGAGACGCCTCCTCGCCTGATTTATTGAGATCTGCAGGCATTGAGCATGCTAAGGCCTTTGTACTTGCTGTAGACGATGTGGAAATGTCGATGAATATCGCTCGCCATTTACGTTTGAATTATCCAACGCTCAAACTCATCGTCCGTGCCCGTGATCGACATCATATGCATTTACTTAAAGACTTAGGCATTGAGCATATTTGGCGTGAAACTTTTCTATCTTCACTCGGTATGGCATTTCGCACCTTAACCGCGTTAGGTTTAAGTCAAGAACATGCTCAACATAGTATTGAAATATTTAGAGACTATGATGAGCGTCTATTAGCTGAGCAACAACGCATCTATACGGATGATCAAAAAGTCTTTGAAAGCTATCGAAATTTCTTAGCGGAACTCGAACAAATTTTTGAAAATGATGCGCAACAACATCAACCACTTTCAGAAAGTTTAGATGAAACCATTGATTCTGAAGTAAGTTCTATAGAACGACGCGCTAAGCACTCGCAAAACCAAATTAATGTTTGTCGAGATGAAGAGTTTTAACTTGTGATTTACAATATCGTCACCATCTAGACAGGGATTTGGAGAATTTTATGTCTGATTTACGTCAACGTTTTTTTATTGATAACAGCCCTGTTCGTGGTGAAGTCGTACATCTTGAAGATGCGCTTAAAACAATTTTAGCGCAACGCGCCTATGCACCTGCGATTCAAATTTTATTGGGCGAAATGCTCAGTGCGACTGCATTGTTGGCCAGCACACTTAAAATTAAGGGACGTATTAGCCTCCAAATTCAAGCTTCTGGCACCTTAAAATGGGCTATGGCTGAATGTAATCACCTCGGTGAAGTACGCGGATTAGCTGAATATGAAGCAGATCCACGTTTTGAAGAAGCATCAGACAGCAGCATCGTTCTGAAAACTTTGGTCAGTCCAGTTTTATTTATTAATATTGAACCTGAATTTGGCGAACGCTATCAGGGTATCGTGCCTTTAGATCAGCCGAATTTAGCTAAATGCCTCATGCAGTATTATGATTTATCTGCCCAAATCCCAACCAAGATCGTTTTAGCTAGTACTGCTCAACGCGCTGGTGGTCTTTTAATTCAATTGTTACCGCGTAACAATGATGAAGAGCAGCAAAAGGTTGATGAAGATATCTGGCCTCGTCTAACCATGCTCACTGAAACTTTAAAAACAGATGAACTTACTGAGCTGGATGCGCAAGAAATTTTGTATCGCTTATATAATGAAGAAGAAGTCAGACTACCTGAAGCTGAACAACTTCAATTTGGCTGTACATGTTCTAAAGAGCGTTGCTCTACAGCATTAATTCAGGTGGGTGCTGAATCTGTGCGTGAAATTTTAGAACAACAGAACCCTATTACCATGGACTGTCAATTCTGTAACACTCAATACAGATTTACTGCTGAAGAAGCACTCGGTCTATTCGGCGAGCACCTCAGTTAATCCTTAACAGTTCTCTTCGAAAATCAGCAAGTTTTACTTGCTGATTTTTTTTGGTTGTAAGAAATTGAAACAATTATTCACCATCTGAACATATTGTAGTCTTCGAAAGTCTGCTCATAATGATTAAAAGTTAATCAACGGTTATTTTTGCTTAATGGCAAATAATTATTATGAGGAACTCGGACTAGATCGCGATGCGAGTCCTGAGGAAATAAAAAAATCATATCGAAAACTGGCTCGGAAATACCATCCCGATATCAGTCAAGCACCTGATGCCGAAAAAAAAATGCAGGCGATTAATACTGCGTATGACACATTAAGTGATCCTTTAAAAAAACAAGAGTACGATCAACAACTCGATCAGTTTAATAGTCAGTCTCCTTTCTCGGATAGTGAAAACCATACAAATCATGAATTTTCTGGCTTTGAAGATTTGTTTGGGCGTTTTGGAACAGGTTTTGGTGGAGGTTATGCACAGCGCTCACACCAATATAAATCCCAGCCAATTCGTGGTGAAGATCAACATGCCAGTATAGAAGTGCCCTTACAAGTCGCTTTTGAAGGTGTCACTCAATCCATCCAATTGCGTATACCCACTTTTAATGCATATGGACAACCTGAAGTTCAGCGAAAAACCCTTGAAATTAGAATCCCGAAAGGGATGAAAAACGGTCAACAAATTCGACTCAAAGGTCAAGGACAAGCTGGTTTATCGGGGGGGGAAAATGGAGATCTTTATATACAGATCCATTATCAAACCACTGACAGCATATATGTCGATCAGGCAGACATTTACTATCACATTAACATTAGTCCTTGGGAAGCTGCTTTAGGCCAAGACATCGAGCTAAAACCCCCCTCTGGAAAGATTAAAGTCAGCATTCCTCAACATACAATTTATGGCAAACAACTCCGTATTAAAGAAAAAGGGATTCCCTCTTCCCCCCCGGGACACCTTTATCTAATCCTGAATATTGTTTATCCAAGAGCAGAATCCCCGCCGCAAAAACAGGCATATGAGCAATTTGCTCAAGCATTTACACATTTCAACCCTCGTGATGAAGGAGGTGAATCATGACAACGATTCAGTACCGAGAAGTGTACAAAAATGGATATTTAGAGGCTGAAATCATTGATGAACAATATATTTTTGATTTAAAGCATTTTGCCCAAGCATGTGGACAAAGTCCTGAATGGGTTTTGCAATTACTTGAATATGAGATTCTACCTGCTCGTTCTGAGCAAAAAATCCATCAATTTTTTGGTGAAGAACTTACTCGAGCACGGAGAGCTTATCGCTTGCAACGGGATTTTGAAGCAAGTCTCCCTGCCGTCGCCATGATGATGGATCTGATAGATGAAGTACAACAATTGCGCAAGCAAGTGAAATACTTCAAATAAAGCAAGCCCACATAAATGCATGTACTGTTACATGCATTTATTTTTTATTGATTAGAATGAAAGGATTAAACCATCAATGAAAGTTAAAGAATGCAATAAAAAGCTGAAAAACCTTTTCCCTGAGTTCCGTGAACTTATTCAGCCTTTAAGAGAAGAAAACCCTCACTTCGCTAAAATTTTCGAGGAACATGAAACGCTAGATCATGAAATTACGCATTTGGAACTAAATCCAGTTAATGTAATTAATGATGATATTGAGTTTCTAAAGCGAAAAAAACTTAAATTAAAAGATGAAATGTATCGTTTGCTCAAACAAGCGCAGACGAACCTTACCCAGTAATTTCAATTTAATATTATAAAATAACGGTGAATCTGGCACTTATCATTCTGACTTAAAGCATAAGTGCCTTATATGACGTTGACTATTTTAATCGAGTCCAACGTCCCATTTCTCGGAGCGTACCTTTCAATGTTTTTTGAATCGGTTCATACTCCAAAAATGCAAACAAACCGAGTTGTTGCTGCTGGTTTTGTTGAGCCAACAATTCCATCACACTTTTTTCACCGCGCCCGACCATTTGTCTACGATAAAAATACCAAATTAACAAAAGTGTTGTCACACACATGGCTGTGAGCATATGCCAAAAGCCATGCGGTGAGTTTAATCCTGGAATAAATTCAAAATTCATTCCGTAAATACCTGTAAGAAGAGTCAGTGGTGCAAATACAGCGGTGATAATTGCTAAAATTCTCATATTTTCATTGGTTTGATTGGCCACTGCTGAAAAGTGCAAATCGATGGCGGCTTGTACTGCATGGTTTAACCGAACACTGTGCTTTTGTATTCTTTCAATATGGCTAATTAAATCATCCATTCGGACGAGCATTAAATTTTGCTTCTCTGCCTTACGTTTAGCTTTAATATGATGATAATTTTCGACAATTTCATCTCTTAATTCTTGTAGGCATTCAACCTGTTCTTCACACAAATTTTCAACTTGTTGAAAAGCCGTGATCTCTTGCAGCAGCTGATTCCATCGATTAAATTTTTGATTTCCTTGTAATAGTTCTTTTTGCCAAAATTCCACACGTTTGGTTAGTGGTACACGCAAACCTAAATAGCCATCCACCATCATATTCAGTAATCTAAGCGCAATATCTACAGGGCTCTGTGCTAATTTTCGTGGAATATTCTGTTGCTCTATAGGTCGTGTTTGAATCGCCTGTACTCTTTCAAGATATGTTTCAAATACACGATTACCTCGTTCATGCACTGTGATTAAAACATTTGATGTCATGACAAAACTTACCGGCGTTGTAACAATGTCCGCAGTTTGTTGCTCAGCTGAATGACCATTCTGAATTTGTATGTGGTCATCTGGGGTGATTAATTTTTTAAAGATCAACAAATCATAATCATCTAATGCATCAAATACGCAAGGATGCTCAAGGTTTTGAATATCTTTAAGATGAAATTCGTTCAACAGAATTCCAGTGTTCTCAAAAATATATCGTTGCCACGTCTCTGTATTTTGAATCAATTCGTGGCGTTCAAAACTCAACCATATAAATTCTGCATCAACATCAGTCGATAATGCTTCACTCAGATAAATATACCCGTCATCTTGATGATAATAATAATTAAACTTTTGCATTTTAGTTATTTTTAAATGAGAACATTTTGATCATGCCATAAAAAAAGCCTTGTGTAGCACTCGTTTAAACGAAGCACCACACAAGGCTTAGAATTAGCTTAAATGATTAAGCTTGTTCAATGTCTTTCATTGTAAGTTTGATACGACCACGGTTATCAACATCCGCAACTTGTACCTTAACTTCTTGACCTTCAGTAAGAACGTCTGTCACATTCGCAATACGCTCGTTCGAGATTTGTGAAATGTGAAGCAAGCCATCAGTACCAGGAAGGATATTGACGAACGCACCGAATTCAACGATACGAATGACTTTACCTGTGTAAATTGTACCTGGTTCAATTTCTGCTGTAAGCGCTTGGATTTTCGCTACTGCAGCCATTGCCGCTGCTTTAGTTTCACCAAATACACGTACTGTACCGTTATCTTCGATATCGATCGCTGCTTTGGTTTCTTCAGTGATTTGACGAATAGTTGCGCCGCCTTTACCAATCACGTCACGGATCTTATCAGGATTGATGCTGATCACTTGGAATGTTGGTGCGTGCATTGAGATTTCAGGACGAGCACGTGAAATCACTTGGTTCATTTCATTCAAGATATGCATACGACCTGCATACGCTTGATTCAATGCAACTTCCATGATCTCTTCAGTAATACCTTCGATCTTGATGTCCATTTGAAGTGCAGTAATACCGTTTGCAGAACCTGCTACTTTAAAGTCCATGTCGCCAAGGTGATCTTCGTCTCCTAGAATGTCTGAAAGAACTGCGAAACGTTCACCTTCTTTCACTAGACCCATTGCAATACCTGCAACTGGCGCTTTAAGTGGAACACCTGCATCCATAAGTGATAAAGAAGCACCACACACAGACGCCATTGAAGACGAACCATTCGATTCAGTGATGTCAGATACGATACGAATCACGTACGGGAAGCGATCAGCTGGTGGAAGAACTGCTTGAACACCACGGCGTGCCAAACGACCATGACCAATTTCACGACGTTTAGGACCAGATTCACGACCAGTTTCACCTACAGAGTATGCAGGGAAGTTGTAGTGAAGCATGAAGTTATCAGTCTTCGTACCTGCAAGGGTATCCACCATTAATGCATCACGCGTGTTACCCAAAGTTGTTGTTACAAGTGCTTGAGTTTCACCACGTGTAAACAATGCAGAACCATGAGCGCGATCTAATACGCCCACTTGTACGTCGATTGCACGAACAGTTTTAGTATCACGACCATCAATACGTGGTTTACCAGACAAGATATTGTCACGAACTGTACGATATTTAAGGTCTTCAAATAATTCGTTCACTTCATCAGCAAGACCAGTTTCGTCATTTTCTGGAACGAATTGAGCAACCGCTTCAGCATGAAGTGCATCAAGTGCTGCATAACGGTCTTGCTTAACCGCAATCGTATACGCTTCAGAGATTTTCGCTTCAAAAGCTGCTTTCAATTGACTACGAAGGTCTTCGTTTTTCGCTGGAGCAACCCAGTCAGATTCCTTCGCGCCAGCAGCTGCAGCAAATTCTTTGATCGCTTGAATTGCAATTTGCATTTCGTCGTGACCAAAAAGAACTGCACCCAACATTTGGTCTTCAGAGAGTTCTTTCGCTTCTGATTCAACCATAAGTACAGCAGCTTCAGTACCTGCAACAACAAGATCAAGATCAGATTGAGCAAGTTGTTCATGACTTGGGTTAAGAACGTATTCACCGTTAATTAAACCAACGCGTGCAGCACCAATTGGACCACGGAATGGTGTACCTGCAATTGCGAGTGCAGCAGAAGTACCTAACATTGCAGCAATATCAGCTTCCATAGTTTTGTCAGATGATACAACTGTTGCAGTCACTTGGATTTCGTTGTAATAACCTTCTGGGAACAACGGACGAATTGGGCGGTCGATCAAACGTGAAATTAAAGTTTCAGCTTCAGATGCACGGCCTTCACGCTTACCATAACCACCTGGGATACGACCTGCAGCATATTGTTTTTCTTGGTAGTTAACAGTCAATGGGAAAAAGTCTTGACCTGCTTTCGCAGTCGGTTGAGCAACAACAGCAACCAATACAGTCACACCACCCATGGTAATCACAACAGTATTTGCTTGACGCGCCACACGGCCTGTTTCAAGCACAACTTGGTGCTGACCGAATTGGAATTCTTTACGAATAATATTAAACATCGACATGTTCTATTTTTTCCTGATTTTATTCTAGTGGAGACCCCTAAGGTTTGGCATTCACAACACAGGTTTTAAATGACAAAGCTTAGAAGCCGACCTCACTAGAAACACTATTTTTAAACACAAAGAAGGAGCGAAACTATTCGCCCCTTCCCCATGATCTAGTCGAAACTAGATCGCCTTTAGTTTTCAGCAATACAGCATTCAACATGCAATAATCCGAAAATAAAGTTTAAATCGAATTAACGACGTAAACCTAAAGCAGCAATCAAATCGCTGTAACGAGTAGCATCTTTACCTTTAAGGTAGTCAAGAAGCTTACGACGTTGGTTAACCATACGGATAAGACCGCGACGGCTATGGTGGTCGTGTTTGTGCTCTTTGAAGTGACCTTGTAAGTCATTGATTTGAGCAGATAAAAGAGCTACTTGAACTTCTGGTGAACCAGTGTCGTTTTCAGCGCGAGCAAATTTAGCAATGATCTCTGCGCGATCTGCGTTTGTTAAAGCCATTCGATTTCTCCGAGATGCTTATTTAAAAGTATTTGATACAAATCAATGACGCTCTTCAAAGCGGAATTGACTGCCGTGCATCACTACAGCAGCGTGCTATTTTAAAGGAACCCCCCTCAAAAAGCAAAATTATCCGCTCAATAACTTCTGGCAGAAACAATCATCAATTCATGTCGTTAAAGATACTGACTTTTGTTTTTTGGCAGGGCAAACTTGCCTGTTATAAAAACAATGAAACATGGAATGAACGTGAAATTACTCTCTACAAATACGTGCATAGCACCAAAAGACTTAACTACGATCACTCGTCATAAAGACGAAGTTGCGCCAGAACTTGGGGGAATGACGCAACAGCAAATTGATAAAATTTGGCACAGTGTTGAAGCACTTTATCGTACTGGCAATCATCCAATGATCAGTATGTGTTTACGTCGCAAGGGTCAGATATTAATTAATCGCAGTATTGGTTACACAGAACTTGGTCCAAACTATCAAACAGACCCTTCTAAAGTTGCGACACCAGAAACACCGGTCTGTATGTTTTCTGCCTCTAAAATCGTTAATGCCATGTTAGTGCATTTGTTAGATCAACAAGGGAAAATTAACTTACTTGATCCAGTGAGTCGCTATATTCCAGAGTTTGGTGTTAACGGTAAACGACGCGCCACCATATTTCATTTGTTATCACACCGTGGCGGTATTCCTAAAATTGAAACTGAGGTCACTCCAGAGCTTTTATTTGATCGTCAAGGGATCCTGGAGCATCTTTATGCAGCAAAACCGATTGCACCCGTAGGCTCGCAACTCTCTTATCATGCTGTAACTGCTGGATATATTTTAGGAGAATTGGTTGAACGTGTAACAGGACAAGATATTCGTGATTACTTGCACGAACATATTGAAAAACCAATGAATTTACCTTTCTTCAACTATGGTTTAAAACCAGAACTACGTCATTTAGTTGCAAAAAATTATCCAACTGGGATTCACCCTGTCTTGGGGACTGACCTATATCTCAATCGTGTATTAGGCGGAGGACTGCAACTGGCAGTGGATGTCACCAATGATCCCCGTTTTATGGATACCGTCTGCCCTGCAGGAAATATTTATACCAGTGCTGAACAAGCCAATCGTTTTTTTGAAATGTTACTTAATGGTGGTCGTTATCAAGATCAGCAAATTATCAATTCAGAAACGGTCTTCAGAGCAACACTCCCTACATCCAATACAACAATAGACCGTAACCTTTTAGCACCTATGCGTTATGCACTTGGTCCGATGTTAGGCAGTAATCCAATCGGTGTATTTGGCCCAAATACTGGACAAGCTTTTGGTCATCTAGGTTTCTCGAATATTTTATGTTGGGCAGATCCTCAACGGGATATCAGTGTATCGTTCTTAAATACAGGGAAATCTGTGTTAGGCACACATTTAGCCGCTTTAGCAAAAGTGCTATATCAAATATCCAACCAATGCCCAAGTATTCCTAAGGAAAAAAGACGCGCGTTATTTGGAACTGATCAATCTGAAACTGAACGTGTTTAATATCAATGTAAAAAAGGCATCATTTAGATGCCTTTTTTTAAAGTTTTCATCTATTAGCTATTAATTAACCACTACAGATTGTCACAAAAAAGAAAGTACGACAGTTACGTTTTGGTGCTGGCGTTGGTGTTGGCGTAGGAGTTGGCGTCACTACAGGTGGGTCAATAACAGGGGGTTGTGGTGCTGGAGTAGATGGAGCACCATTTAACGCAGCAATTAAATTCAAACGAGGTGTTCGAATTGAGTTACGATGATCCGTAACCAAAGTTCCCGTAGACGTCATACGTGCAACAATTTGATCCAGAGATTCATTCGGGAAAGCATTATTCGCACGTAACACAGCAACAGCACCAGCAATGTGAGGTGCAGCCATTGAAGTACCATCCATTGTATATCCGCCAGCGGTGATACGTGAACCAGGCGCCAATAAAGTTAAATTACGACTCGAGTTACTGAAACACGTTACTTTGTCGCTATAAGTTGCACTGTCAGAGCAATTGCTAAATGCAATCGAACCTACGTTAGCATCATAAACTGCCCCTACACTGACTGCACCCGCAGTACATGCTGGATAGGATATACCACTCAGATGGCCATCATTGCCAGATGCAACTACTGGTAATACCCCATAGCCTCTCAACTTCGAAAAAGAATCTGTAAGTACGGAACTAGTACAAGTTGAGGAATAACTACGTCCATTACCAATGCTTAAGTTTACTGATTTAATGTTTTTGCTTTGGGCATGGTTCGCTACCCAGTTCAAGGCACCAATTATGTCATAATCGGTTGCGCCACCACCAGTTCTAGCTGTACTGCCGGTGAACACATCAAGCATGACAATTTTTGCATCTGGTGCAACTTTAGAAGCAATTGCTGCAACGTTAGTTCCATGTCCATTAACATCTAATTCTAATGTATCGTCTTCTTGAGCAATTTCAATAGAATCCGAAACTTTGCAAGTGGATGATGGTACACCTGGCGCTGTACAATTACCAAAGTCTGAATGGTGGTAATTAATACCTGTATCTAAGATAGCAATTGTTGTCCCTGCACCAGTATAGCCTTGCGCAGCTGCAGGCACTTGACCAATTAATGGTAGACTTTGAGATGCTGTCGTATAAGAAATATTATTTGGATAAATTGCTTTTACATTCGGGTCATTCAATAAGCTTACGAGCGTGTCACGCTTTTGAACGCGATGAAAACTATATGGTAAGGCATTATAATCGCGTAGTAATTGAATACCACCTAAACGCTTAAAGTTCGATTGAATCGATTGCTTCTTTTGAGCAAGATGTTCACGAAGTTGAGCGCGATTATTTTCTAAATGATTAATGTCAATATGATATTCAACGATTAGATCATTTGAACTGTTGTTCAATAATGCCGACAGATTAATACCACCTTTCGACACTTTTTGTTTTGCCTGATTGTTCAATTTAGCGTTAGCTGCTACAGGACTCATTTGAGCCATTGCAGTACCGACCATCAAAACACTCAAACATGCGCTTAATGATAAAGTTTTAAACATAATTGTTCTCCGTTGTTATGTTTTTAGTGCGCAGGGTAAAAAATTACACTTGATTGGCTGGATCAGTTTCTGGATCAATAGGCTTAATCGAAAAATCGCTCTTCGGATCTACTAAATCTGGAGAATCAGTAACAGGCATCTTCTCAGACTCATTTAAATCTTCGACTTGATCTTCGTTAGGCGATATTGGCGTTTGCTGTCCACTCTCAGGAGCAGATAGAGAATCAATCTGAGCGACTGAGGAAGTGTTTTGATCTGCAGGCTTAAAACATTTATACAACCCAAACAGAACAACACTCACCAAAATGATTAAAATTATGAATTTTTTCATGGTTTTTTTGTAAAGTGATAATTTTTACTCACTTTAATAGAATCGTTAAGTCAAAACAAGTATAAAGATGCCTAAAAATTAAGATTGAGATAAACGGTTAAAAAAGGCCCTATGACAAGTCATAGGGCCTTTTTTGCGCTGTAGATTCTTATATTTTAGTTATGATTCTGTTATTTATATTTTTATTGTAAGTGCTGCACACACATTTATTATTAATACGGTCCTTGTTCTTAAGGTTTCATTTCCTTATATGACTATTTTGCCAGATTCATTATGCAACACAAGTCGCAGTTTTCTGATCTTTATGTAAGAAATTGCGTACATTATGTAATCAATTTAATCTTATATGTATATAAAAAAGCCCTGTAGTCTCTCCCAAAACTACAAGGCTTAGCGGCTGTAAGTTTCCTCTTTTATCACTTACATCATTGTAAGTTCGCAGTCTCTCGACTATAAATTATTGTAATTATGCGATATTGCTCAACTTTCCGTGTTGAACCTTTTATGCAAGCAATCATCGCAAAAAATTGTACGAAGCTCTATGCGCCAATTTCTCGAATCCTTGTAAGATATTTCCTACAAAGGTTTTCTATTTTCAACCAATCGTTAAACATTAGATATAAATAAAGTGTTTAATTTATTCAATAAACCTGTTTTTCTTATTGTTTTAACGTTTATTGCCTCAAATAAAGCATCAGTATCCACCAATAAACTGACTGCTTTTTTTGCCCTCGTAATCGCGGTATACAATAATTCTTGGCTCAATAGACGTGACGCAAACTCATCTAACACAACTGCAGTGTGTTTAAATTCAGAACCTTGCGACTTATGAATGCTCAGCGCATAACAGGTTTGCATTGACTTTGGTAAACGTGATGCTGGAAACCATTGGTCAAGACTTGGAAAATATACTTCAAATTGATCAGCAAACTGGCGATGTCTGAGACATATCCCAATATCACCATTAGAAAGCCCGAGTTGATAATCGTTATATGTCATCATGACAGGGCGGCCAATATACCAAAGGTCGTGTCGTGATATCCTCATATATTGAAATAGCTCCCTCTCAATTTCATCATTCAAACAATTCAAACCCAAATATCCATGTCTCACTGCAGCTAAGACCCTATAATCATCAAATTTTTGAATAATATCAGCTACATCCTGCTGCTGATATCCATTTCTGACATAAAGGTTGAGTGCTTTAAAGTAATCCGTAAACCCCGAGCTTAATTTAAGATAATAGGCTTTTAAATCTTGATCTGAATATGCTTTATTCAAATACTCTAGTTGAACAAGATCCTCTTGAAGCTCAGCTAAATTAATCTGTTGGATTTCAGATGCTCTACAAATCTCCTTCTCAAATTTAGCCAATACCTCAACTTTAGAGCTTTGTGGTGAGCATTGATGTGACTGGATGAACCTTGCCAAATCACCGATTTTTGCACCTGCTTTGAATCTTCGACTGGTCACTAAATTGACGTGATGGTCTTTAAGCGCTTTTACTTGTTGTAAATCCGCCAATACCATCCCCACATCAACCGAGGCCAACTGCTGTGCATCCCCTAACAAGATCAAACGACATTGGTCTGGAATCGCTTCAAAAAGCATCGTCGCGAGATTGAGATCGAGCATTGAGGCTTCATCAATCACCACCACATCATAGGGTAATGGCTTTTTCAGACTGTATTTAGGTTGAGCGCTATGCCCTAAACCTAGAAGACGGTGAATCGTTAACGTATTTTGCTGCTTTAAGTGGGCAATATCCAAACCCATATTGAGCATTGCATCGTCATTTAATGAGTTTTGCAATGCTTCTTTCATTCGCTGTGCAGCTTTCCCTGTCGGTGCAGCCATTGCGATTCTTAACTGATGATTCGACTCATTTAATACAGCAATAATACGCGCTAGAGTATACGTTTTCCCTGTACCTGGACCACCCGTAATCATACTCAACGCTTGCCTTGATACCATTTCCAGAGCTTGCTTTTGAAATGGATCGGTTAATAATTTTTCATATTTTGTGCAATCTACAGGCACTATCGTTTGCTGCTTTAAACGATAAACTTGTTGAGCTAAACGCTGCTCTAATTGCCAATAGCGATATAAATACAAATAGTTCTGATCATAAACAAAAGGCGCGACCTGTTGTTCTGCAAGCTCTGCGCTCACGAGTAACCTACTTAGATCTTGGATAGCCACCCCTTTCGAATCAATACAACTATCGCCGATAGTAGATGCCATCAGCACTTGTTCAATGGTGTTAATGGATTGTTCATTTAAATCATCTGATGAAAGATACTGATTTAGGATATATTCAGCCCAAGTTGTTACCCATTGAGGAACATCAACTTTTTCATTCTGATTAATTTCCACACAGTTATCCTCATAGTTATCTACACATTTATCATCAATATTATCCACAAGATAAATCAATGATTAATAATAAATTCATTTAAATATTCATGCTATTTTGCTGTTTTTATCCTCAACAAAATAGCCCAATATTGCATCTAATCTTAGAATAAATTCTGAACTAGGACGCCAATAATTAAATCCATATTTGTCAGTGCCATTCATCCCACGTAAATATAAATAACTAGCACCACCAAGATCTCGATCGATGTTGTAGTCATCAATATGAATACTTAAATAGCGATGTAATGCCACCAAATATAGGGCTGCTTGTAGCCAATAACTTGCATTCGTCATGCTCAGCTGAATAGCTTGAGCTGAATAGTCTTCCACATGATTTCCGAGATAATTACTCTTATAGTCGGCAATGTGATAGCGCTTCCCATCATAATAAACCAAGTCAATTGAACCATTGAGGTAACGTGCTGAATTTGCAGCATTGAATTCGGGCATATCAAGCCCAAACTCTAAAAATAATTGTTGGATACGCTGAATACCAAATATTCGGTCTGCTAAAGCCAAATAGAATGGAAATTCAGCCAAATGTGCTTCAGGTACTAATTGTTTGAGTTGAAATTCAGGTTGAATCGGTGTCTCTAAAATCTCTGCTAACCATTCAGCCATCATTTCTAACAGATGTTGCTCGGCATCATGATGTTGAGGAAAATCTGATTGAAATTTAGCGAATAATTGCTCCCATAAACTCGAATAGGCATTTTTAAAACGGCGGCGAATTTCTAATGTCCAATCTCGGCGATCTTGAAAATCGATATGTTCAAAAATTTCATGTAGGAAATTTCCAGCTAATGTTCCCATCGGAAAATGAGCACGAATCCAACTCAAAGGTTGTTGATGATCCAAATCCTCAAGTTGATATGAAGTCACGAGCGTCACAGCATTGACCTCATCACTCGCATGATGTTCGATTATATCTTGAGCCGCCATACGATCTTTAATTTGTTGATGACTCAAATGTTGTGCGAGATAACTAAAACTGGTTTTGGCTCTAGGATAAAAATGAACTTGAGGAAATTTCTGCGCAATCATTTGAACAGTATGATGTTCTTTTTTTACGATTATTTTCTCAGGGCATTGCTCTAAACATGGCTCATCTAAACTGAAAGCATGCTGAAATTGGTTCGCACCATGACCACGCCAATACGCCAAACCATAAATAGATTGCTCTTTTTGATCACTCATCATTGCATAAACGCGGTGTTGTGCTCGAGTTAAGGCCACATACCATAATCGTCGATGCTCTGCCAAAGCACGTTGGTCATGTTGCTCAACCTCTAATGGTTCCAATAATTCTTCACGCTTTAACGCCACGACACGTTGTGCGACGGACTTTCCAGTTCCATGATCCTGCACTTCACGAATTGAAAAGTTAAGTTCGCTTCGATCTGACAGTTTACGATCTGCGCCAAGCAAGAATACAATCTTAAACTCCAATCCTTTAGATTGGTGAATAGTTAAAAGTTGAACGCCTGCTTGATTACTCAATTGTCTTTCAATTTCCCACTCTCTTTCCATCGGATTTGAAAGCTGTCGCATGTACCAATGATAAAGGGTATGCATACCTCTTAACTCATCACTGTTTTGGCTCAACAACTCTGAAATGTGTCGCAGATTAACCACTTCGCGTTCATTGTCATAGCTGAATTGCTCAACCAAGTTTGTCCAAACTTTGAATTCTGTGAGGAAACTTTGCCATGCTGTTAAAAAGCCTTGGCCCATCCACATTTCACGAATTTCTTCAAATTTCGTGATAAATAAACTTAAGCCATCTGCTTGAATTTGAAGTTGCAAAAAGCGATGTAAATTAAAACCCATCAATCGTGTAAGTAAAGCTCTCTTTAATTTAGCTTCATCAAATGGATTCATGATGGCTGTCAAAATTGCACCAACATCTCGAGCAATTACACTTTTGAAGACACTTTTTCGTGAAGGTCGATTCACAGGAATGCCTAACATCAATAAGTGATGATGAACTTTTTCTAAATCAGGATTGTTACGAGACAAAACAGCGATATCATCTGCCTGAAGCTCAATACGTTGCCCCTGCTTTTCGAAATATAGCTGACGTTGGGCAGCCTGATTGAGCAAATCCCGTATCTTCCAAGCAACCTGCTCTAACTCGTGTTCCTTATCATTTACTTGAATCCAACGAAGCGGAGCATAATTTTTTAAATCGGATTGGATCAATACTGGATGCGGTCGAGTACCTGCTGTAACAGGCGTATATTCAACTTGTTCACCAAAATCCATTTGTTGTTGAAACAAAGCATCGACGACTTCGACCAATGGTTTCACTGAGCGATGATTATGCACAAGTTGGTAAAAACGTCCTGCTTTAGTTTCAACATCTTGATATGCTTTTAGGAACGTGAGCATGTCTCCACCGCGGAAACCGTAGATCGCTTGCTTACGGTCTCCCACCATAATCATACAACCCTGCTTCACGCGACTTGGATGTCTCCAAATCTGCGCCAACATATCATCTTGATCTTGGTTGGTATCCTGAAACTCATCCACTAAAATAAGTGGGTAACGCGCGTGAACGTACTTTGCAAACTCCTGACCTTGCGCTCCCTGCAGTGCTTCGGCCAAAGTTCGAATTTGCTGTGAAAATGTGGTTTCTGATTTTTGCTGTAACAACTCTGGCAAACGTTGTTTTACTTGTTGTGCTAAATAATATTGTAAATAACTCTCCAAATGCTCGAGTTGTTGGTTGAGCTTGTCAAACTGTTTAAAAAACTCAGCAAGTTCAACAATAATAGGATGTTGCTCAAATGCCGCCAAAACATCGACGGGACATTTGTTGAGAACTTTTTTTCTTAATTCATTCAACTGACTAAGATGAGTGCTGAGATGCGACGCAAAAATGACTTCAATGCCTTGGGATTTAACTTGATCAAGGAATTCAGGCAACAACTGCGTGAGTGTCATTTTTAATTTATCTTGATCGCGCCACTTCTTTGCGACTACAGCATAATACTGCCCTTCAGGATCATAAAAGTCTGTTAATGAATCTAGCGTTTCAAGCTCGATCTGTATGAAGCGCTCTGCATGAGTTCTGAAAGCGTCTACATCTATGGTCGGCGCTGGCACTGCTTTGAAATAAGCAGAGGAAAAATTCAAACTCGTTTCAATTAAATCGATATAAGCATCTTGTGACTTAATTTTTTTCTTAAGCAGCAAATAATCTACAGTTGATTGAGGCTGCTGTTGAATCCATGCCCGTAATTCATCATGAATTAACTGAACCGTATATTGTTTTGCATCATTGGTGATTTGCATTCGTTCAATTTTACCGCTCTCAAATGCAAATTCACGAAGAAGCTTTTGGCTAAAGCTATCCAAGGTCCCAACAAAGAGTTCTTCAAGCTGATCTATCACCAATTTTAAACGTGCACATGCATGTGCAATCAAGCCAGAAAATTGATTTAAAATCACTTGATATAAAATATCTGATTCTAATTTTGCACGCGCCTGAACTTGATCTTGAGTTAGCTCACGACATGACTCTAAAAGTCCAAGTACCTCGATTAAACGTGCACGAATTCGACTTTTCAATTCAGCCGCTGCTTTGCGTGTAAATGTCGTCGCAATAATCTGCTTTGGTAAATATTCTTCTAATAAAATTCTGACCATGAGGCTGGAGAGCGTATACGTTTTTCCAGTCCCTGCAGAAGCCTCAATCCAATGCAATCCAGTGAAATGCATATCCACAATTGGCTGATATGAGACTATAGGCTTTTGACTCATATTTCAGCCTCCGATTGATACATATATATCGGCTGATATAAAACATAAGCAAACTGATCACACGCTTGTTTTAATAAGTGCTCAGCATCTAAATCCTGTAAAATATACTGCCAATCTCGGTGCAAATGACTTTCTTCACTGTCATTTAAACTATAACTCAGAAAGGCATCGCTTTTATTCCACTCATTTAATAGCTTATCGAAGTTATTTAACTGCTGATGACCCTCTTCATCAGTGACCCATTCTAATGCTTTTCCATCTACCGCAAGTTTCATCAGCAATGCTGCAGGTAAAACGAGAGGCTCTATTTGGGCTTGTTTATATGCCTGAATCCATTGAGAAAGCATATCCTGAGCTTGTTTCGTCGTCAGGCCAGTACACATGATGGTTTTATCGCTAAAGATTTGGATGCGCTGCATTTCAGTTGCAAGGTGATCTGGTAAGTCTCGATAACTTAACCAAAGTAAGTATTCTAACCACACATGTGCTCGTCGTTGTGCTCGTGCACTGGATGTTGAAACACCCACCCAACTCGTCTCATCCCCTTGAGGAACGGTCACTTGAAGCTGTATATCATCTATTGCTATGACGTGCTGAGTGATTTTGGTCGGCTCATCAACATAGCACTTTTGCCTTTTTAATAACTGTTGATGCTCTAACAGACTCATTTTCAAACTGACTTCTTGTAATTTGCCGACAGGAAGCTGGTCACTGAGTAATTCAGTCTGAAGCTTCGAAACATTTGGCTGCTGTTGTAAAAAGTCACGAATAGAGTATCGTGCTAATCCATCTAATAACAACGGCTCATTCACCTCAGGTAAATCCTGATCCTTTAGATTAGATACGCCTAAGGTTTTTAAATAAACACGCGCAGGAAAACAAATATCTTTGATCCATTGTTCAGCGTCCAAGACCATGATGTCCTGATTCAATTCAAGCGAGGTATTAATCCAGGCCGCTCTATGACCACGTTGATCCTGACGATTGAGGTTAGAAGCCACGGCATACCATTCATCGTCATAGCGCTGATGCTGTTGCTGAAAACCATCAGGATCAAAGGGTTGCAAAGGATGCACCGTATAGAGTGTGCTCAAATTTTGATGAACTTGAATGCCATCTATATCAATGAGAGGATTCGAGGAAGATTGATCTGATGTTTTTATGATCCACGCGAGATGTTGGAGCAATTCCTGAACACTACTTGATGGATCTCGCACTTCACCATCGGCTACATCAAAACCATTATAGAATAGCCAGAGATTATCTTTGGCCAATAACAAAGCGTCTAAAAAAGCACCTTGATCATCATCTAAACGTGATCGATCACCAATCATTGGCTTGAGTAAATCCATTAAATCAAAAGGTAAATGGCTCTCCCGATTTGGAAACTTCCCGCCATCTAAATTCATCATGACAATTAACTTATACGGTATTGGCCGAATCAAACCAATTTGACTAAATGTAATTTGTCCAGTTGGCAATGCATAATCAAGTTGCGATTCAAGGGTGCTTTGGATTTCAGTCAGAATATAGCTCAAAGGCAAACGTATGTTTTTAAGAATGGCTTGATCATGTTCTTCATAGAAATTTGCCAGCGTTAGCATTCTTATTTGCTTTTGAATAATCTCTTTAATCATCTCTAACGAGCTTACACCAGCGCTTTCAAACTCATTAACTTCTAAAATTAAACGATTGAGCCAAAATTCAACATGCTCTGACGTCTCTTGATCATTTTCGATTTCAATCGTCGTGAGCCAATCTCGACGCTCTACAAAGTGCTTATATATTTCAATGAGCGTGGCAATTAAGTGAAAATCACCCGAGTCCACTACATGAGAACTTAAGGTCTCCTGAAACATCGCATGAACTGGAACAGCCACACCCAGCGCCAAACGATCTAAGGCATACTTAAAACTGAACCGATAGTCTTGATCATACTCCGCCAATGTTTTTTGCAAATGTTGCTCATCCAAACCTCGTCGAAATCCCGCTTGTCTCAACAACGATAAGATGCGCTCAGCCCCGTTAATGTCTAAGCAATATCTCACCTGGGTCGCTGCTAAGTTCAACCAATCAGCAAAATCATCAATGGTAAATCGACTTTGTATCAGTTCAATTCGCCCTAACACTGAACGCCATGCCAATACTGTATCTAACTGCGTGATACCAGCTAGCTTTACTGGCAGATAAACACCTGTTGCAGTATTTTTTTGCGGAAACACACTCCGTATCAAAGGCTCAATTTGCTTCAGATCAGGCGCAAGAACTAAAATATCACTCGGACGGCGTGGTGCTTCTGCTGTTGACTGAGCAAGCCATCGGGTCAATTGATCTTTTAAGACTTCAAGCTGTCGTACAGCGGAATGACAAACATGAATGTGGATTGAATCGTCTGCTGGATCTAATACATAACTTTGAGCTTGAGGTTCAACCAAATGTAAAATATCTGATTGCAATTGGCTCAGTAAATGCTGCGGTGCTTCATCCACAAAAGCATCTATCCATTGCCCCTCATCACCCGAGGAAAGGTTAGACAACAGAGAAAAGTGATCACGTGCCTGCTTTCCCATTCGTGTTAATAAGGGATGTCTGGACTCACGTGCCAGCCCATTAAAGCTCAGACTAAAATTCTCAAAAAACTGCTCAACTTCATTATCAGCTGGTTTTCTTTGATGCTTTTGCTGAAACTTTTCGATATATCGCTCTTTGAGCTTTAAGTCATATTGTTTTTTCCAATTCGGATCGACACTATCCGCCCAATATTCTTGTGAGGGATTGTAATGCAAAATCAACACATCAATGTACTGACCCAAACGGCGCAAAAACTGTAATTGACTTGGTGGTAAATCCAAGAGTGTAAAAACGATCAGTTGCTGTGGTAGTTTTTTGAGGGCTATTTTCTGTTGCTGTTCATCACGAAGTACACCCCAAAAATCATGATCAATACTTTGCATTTCAACAAAGTCTTCATGAAAAATATTGAGCCATAACCAACGTTGCCAAGCCTCTAATTGTTGTGCCTGCGAAAATTTAAAACTGGAATCTTGATCATTTAAATATTGTAATTGTTGTTCAATATTGAGTGCTTCATTACGCCCCCATACCTGAATCCAATTTTCAGGACAACGACAATCATATTCACATCCTCGACGACAATCTGCTCGATAAATCATGTAATGGCTGAACAATTTTGACACTTGATCAGACACCCAATACAACATGCTCATTTTTTTTCGATATTGTTCATTTGACTGTTCAATACGTGCTGCGCTGTCATAGATACGTGTGATTAATGGGAATAAAGGATGTTCAACCTCAAGCTGATTATGCCCACACTGTATAAAAGGTTTGAGCGCTTGGAAAATACGCCACTTCATAATCAGACGTGGAATATTCGCTTTACGCACTTTATCTTTGTCACTCAGAATTTGCTGGTAGGCATACCACTGAAAGCCACGAATTCGTTGATGGAAAAATGTATTTGCACTGATGCCTTGGTGCTCAGATAACCGTTGGGTTAACCACTCTTGCATTGCCGCAGAAGGCACCACAAAATGTTGTTGCTGTAGGACTGCAAATGGGTTGTTCGTGGGACGCTTTTGAGTTGTGATGATGCCTTGTACCAAAACTTCAATGCGCTGACTTTGAATTACATGAATTCCCATAAGGTCCCTTTCACCATACAACGAATACGTTATGAAGTTGTGTGAACAAAATCATAAACATAAATTACTATACATCTTAATCTGACTATGTCACTTTTACTTTATGACTTTAATAAAACTTTCATCTCGCGCTATGTTCATCATGTGATGGATCGAGAACCATAGACTTTGATTAGGTGATAAATAAATGAAAATTGATAAAATTCCAGAAACAATCGACCCAAATTTAAATTTAGAACAAATTCGAGATGAATGTCTTGATCTCGTCAAAAAACGCTCTTATGTTTCAGCAGGTGTTGCTGTCATTCCTGTGCCCTTTTTAGATGTTGTGATTGACGTAGGTATGTTGTCAATTTTAATTCCAGAAATTAATGCTCGCTTTGGCTTAGCTCCTGAACAAATCAGCATTTTTGATCCTCAAACCAAAAAAATCCATTGGAACGAACTACGCAAACGCGGTTTCGAGTTTTCTGGTCTAGTCGTGGCTCGTACTGCCGCTAAAGCTTCGCTGAACAATATGGCAGCCAAAGTGTTGACCAAGCAAGTGACTAAGTTTATTCCATTGGGCGGTTCAATTATTGCAGCTAGCTTGGGTTATATTGTCATGAAAAAAGTGGCTGAGGCTCATGTTGAAGAAAACTATAAACTTGCCAAAAGCATTCAACAAAAACAACAAGCAAATGTTGTGAAATACGCTTAACACATAAAACCTTATACGTATAAATAAAGCCCTGTAAGGGCTTTATTTATATCTCTCACCAGTTCTAAACATCTACTTTTAATTGTTTCAAAATTGCCTTCAAAATTTCAAGGCGTGCAGTATATTTATCATTGGTAGCAATGATATACCACGGCGCATCTTCGGTATTGGTTCGATGGAGCATGTCTGCTGCAGCCAATAAATAATCATCCCAACGTTTACGATTACGCCAATCTTCAGCCGTAATTTTAAAACGCTTATGCGGTGTTTCCTCTCGTGCTTTGAAACGATTGGCTTGCTCTTCTTGACTGATAGCCAGCCAAAACTTAATGACTACTGTTTGCGTATCTACTAGATCTTTTTCAAAGCGATTAATCTCATCATATGCACGTTTCCACTCTACATCCGTTGCAAAACCTTCAACTCTTTCCACCAATACACGACCGTACCAAGAGCGATCGAAAATCGAGATTTTTTCATCTTCAAGCAGTTTATTCCAAAAACGCCAGAGATAAGGCCGCGCCAATTCATACTTTTCGGGCGCAGAAATATTATAAATGCCATATTCTCTTGGATCGAGCTTTTTCACAATACGCTTGATCGCACCACCTTTACCTGCGGCATCCATCCCCTCAAAAACGATCACCGTTTTTTGTCCTTCTGCGCGTAATGCTTCAGCGACCTTCTTGGTCAGTTTCTTGAGTTCAGCCTTATACTGATCTTTTTCAAGTGCTGCTTCATTGGGGGAGGTTAAAATTTCTGGGATATCCGCTTGATGCCATTTTGGGCGCATTTTTTGAGGATGATTTGGCAAATCTTTCAGTCGCGCTAATACAACTTCTGCGAATTTCTGATCACGACATACTTCATCTTCACAATCGATAATGACCCAGTCTTGGGTAAATTTTTGACGTAATCGTTGTACATTTTCATATTGTTTTTTATTGCGCCAATCCAGCCCATGCAATTTATGCCAACGCTGCTCCGAAGGTTCAATTTTATCTAAACGCTTCTGTAATGATTTCCACGATAAATCAAACCAAACTTTCACGACATCAACATGATTATTTTTTAAATCCTGCTCAAAGCTTTGCATTTGCTGCAAATAATTTTCGAACATGGTTTCATCAAATGGTTTTGAAACATGTAAGGATGTGGCTAAAAGATCACTATACCAATTTCCAAACATGACGATCATTTGTCCTTCAGCAGGAATATAACGTGCATAAGGTTGCCAATATGGGATATTCGGCTGAATAAGGTGAGGAGGGTCAGCTTTGACTTTCAAATATCGTGGATCGACCCATTCTCTTAATTGCTTAACCGATTCTCCTTTACCAGCTAACTCGATGCCACTTACCAACACCACTAAGCTTTTGGCATTTTTCTTACCGCGTGTATCTTTGAGTGCATATTGTGCTTCAATTAAGTCCAAATTGATCTGATCTGCATCAAATGTTTTGTTCTTATCTTCGGGTTGATCAGTATTTTTATCAGATTGTTGTTTTGGTTCAGACATAGCCCACTCAAAATTATTGTATTTTCGACAGTATACTCAAGGAACAGTATCAACTTAAATCTTCAGGTACAATTTATTGCAATTGTCTTTTCATCCATGACTGACCTGAAAGGTTTTATTTTAGATTTCAACAGTCATAGTCGAGCGCAATCCAACCTATTATGCTTTTTTCAGTCCTTTTAATTGAGCTAGAACATGTCCAAACTTGCTGCATTAGATCAACTTTTAGAACAATACAAACAACTCAATTATCATCAGGATCCGGCACTCAAACAAAGGTTAAATGATGCTCAAAATTGGCTAAAACAGCGCATACTTCACACACATGCTGAGTTATTCGCTGAAGACAAAAATAAGCTGATGGCTCAATATTTTATTAACCGTCTTTATGGTGGCCCAGAATTTGATGACCTAGCATTGCAAATCGAACGTTTACTAAAATACGCACACAAAGCTGAAAAAATCATTCCAGAAAATGCTATTAAAACCGGATTAAAGTCTGTAGGACTAGCGGTCTTGGCAATGCAATTGGATGAACAAGTTGCACAGTATTTACTCCAACATTATCCAAAAGACCAACCCATTACTGATGAAATGATGCGTGAAACTCTAGTGGCTTTAGATCAAGAGCAAGCGCGCCATGAACAACTCAATCTGTTGGATGAGCTCGGTCTGAGTCTGGACAAATACATGCGTTCATTCATCATGCACACAGCGTTTAAAATGTGTAAAGGTGCAGCAAGCAAATATAATTTTGAACTGATGTATGACTTTATTGGTGAAGGCTTTGTCGCTATGAAACCAATGAAATCGGCTGCCACCTTCATTCGGAGTTTTACTGAAAAAGAGCGAATCATTGTAAATAATGTACACTCAGGGAAAGAAAATCCCTTCCAAATCGCTTAATTAAAATTCATCAGCCAAGATTCTGATCAGCCAAAAAAGCGTAAAAGCGTCTGGTCAGAATATCGAAAATAAAAGAACATCTTCTCATTTCATGGATGAAACTTCGCTTTAATTCTGTATATTATTCATATCAATTGCATAATCTAGACTGAAAAAAACTGAAGAATCTGTCATTATGCAGTTTAATTCAGATTTAATATTATTTGTGTTCAGGAGTGACTCGAATGTCTAATGAAAATCAACAGCCTCATGCTCAGGTTGAGCCGGCAAATAATAAAGACAACGTGAGTCCTTTTTTAACAGATCCATTACCAACTGGCGCACCTCAAGGTCAGCAACAATCGCTACAAGAGCAACTGACAGATACGCCAGTACATTCTTCAGTGCCGAAATATAATTTGCCACGTGGTGCGAATACTGGAAACGTTGGACCAACGACACACTTCGGTTATAAAACCGTAAATTCTGAAGAGAAAGCGCAAAAAGTCGCTGAAGTTTTCCATTCAGTTGCCGCGAAATACGACATTATGAATGACTTAATGTCATTTGGTATTCATCGTTTGTGGAAACGTTTTGCCATTAATATGTCTGGCGTTCGCCGTGGGCAACGCGTTTTAGATATCGCTGGTGGTACTGGTGATTTAGCGAAAGTATTTAGCCGTGAAGTTGGTCCTACTGGGCATGTTGTATTATCTGATATTAATGAATCCATGCTGAATGTAGGTCGCGACCGTCTGATCGACGCGGGTTGTACCAACGTTGATTTTGTACTGGCGAATGCTGAAACCCTTGAACCTTTCGAAGATAACAGTTTTGATTTACTCACCATCAGTTTTGGTCTGCGCAATGTAACAGACAAAGATGCAGCGCTTGCAGCAATGTATCGTGTACTTAAACCAGGTGGTCGCTTACTTGTATTAGAGTTTTCAAAACCAGTCTTTGAGCCTTTCTCAAAACTCTATGATTTGTACTCATTCACTGCTTTACCAATCATGGGTAAAATTGTGGCAAATGATGCTGAAAGCTATAAATATCTTGCTGAATCAATTCGTATGCACCCAGATCAACGCACATTGAAAAGCATGATGGAAAATGCGGGCTTCCAAAACTGCGATTATCACAATTTGACAGGTGGTATTGTTGCAGTTCACCGTGGTTTTAAACTCTAACCGCAGGTAGCACTTCGTCATGTGGTCAATCTTAGCACTGGGTGCAGTTGAAAAAACCATACATCATTGGATTAATTTGGATGCGATTACTCGTATCCAATTTAACCAATTACAAGGGAAAATGCTTCGTGTTGTGATTGATACACCACAGCTTTCCGTTGATGTGTTTTTTGATGAAAATAAAGTTCGTTTAGAACCAACAGTAACAGGTCATAGCACTCAACCCTCTATTTTCGAACAGCGACCTTGGGAGCAAGCTCAAACGATTACTGAAGCAGATTCCACATTGCATGTTAATAATGTGGTCGAATTGTGCAAATTATTTCTAGCAGATGACATTGGCAATATCCCTGTTCAAGGTGACTATCGCCTTCTGCAAGACATTCAAAAAATTATACAAAATGCTGAGCCAGACCTCGCTTCGCAATTGAGTGATTGGATCGGACCTAATCTTGCAAGTCAAATCGGCAAGGTTCAATTAGCACCACAACATTTAATTAAGTCTCTTCAATCTCATCTTTTTTTTGCGGAAGACTTTTTAAAAGAAGATACTGGACTATTCGCACCACGTTGGCAAATGGACGATCTTCTCCATGGAACTCGCCAGCTTAATCAAGATATTGATCGACTAGAAGCAAAAATTCAGCTTTTAAAATCAAAATTTAACCCTTCGTAGATTTCAGGTAATTGCATATATGATTCCGCACATTAGACGTTTAATCGAACTTTGGCGTATAGCTGCGCACTATAGACTCGACACGTTGGTTCCTGCGGAAGATATTCCTGCAAAGGTTCGTCCCCTGCTGAATCTTATACGTTTGCATCCTGCTGCACTTTCTAGTCGAGAACGTAAAAATTCTTTAAAGCTTAAAGAAGCTTTAGAAGAAATGGGGCCACTCGCAATTAAATTAGGGCAGCTCCTCTCTACGCGTCGCGATCTAATTCCACCAGAAATATTACAACAATTGGTGTTATTACAAGATCGTGTTAAACCTTTCGATCTTGGAGTGGCTAAGCAAAGAATTCAAGATTCACTTAAAGCAGATGTTTCCACATTATTTGCGCGCTTCGATGATAAGCCACTAGCTGCTGCTTCAATTGCCCAAGTACATACCGCTGCTCTTCACGATGGTCGTGAAGTTGTCGTGAAAGTAACTCGCCCAAATATACGTGCTCAAATTATTCAAGATTTTGAAATTTTAGAATGGCTTGGTCACTATTTAGAAAAAAGGCTAGAAGCTGCCCGTGCTTTACATCTATCTGAAATTATTCAAGATTATCGTCAAATTATTTTAAATGAACTCGACTTGACTCTTGAAGCCGAAAATACACGACGTATGCGCCATTATTTTACTGGCTCAAGCATGATGTATGTGCCTGAAGTGTATATGGATAGTTCGGATGTAATGGTGGCAGAGCGTATCACTGGTGTGCCTATCTCAGATACTGCGACCTTTGATCGTTTAGGAATGAATCGTGCAGACTTAGCAGAAAAAGGCTTAACAATCTTTTTTACTCAAGTGTTTCGCGATAATTTTTTCCATGCAGATATGCATCCGGGTAATGTTTTCGTAGAAACGATTAATCCACAAAACCCAAGATTTATTGCGCTCGATTGCGCCATCATGGGCGAGCTTTCCAAGCATGATCAAATGACGATAGCACGTATGTTGCTGGCAGTCATGAACAGTGATTTCATGCAATTGATTCAGATTGTGCATCAAGCAGGTTGGATTCCACCAGGCACGGATCAAGATGCTTTAGCACGTGAAATGCGTCGTACAGTGGGACCTATGGTTTCAAAACCGATGCATGAGTTAGATTTCGCAGGCATATTGATCCAAGTGATGGACATCGCTCGACGTTTTCATTTAGAAATCCCACCGCAACTGATGTTATTGCTTAAAACCTTAGTGCATGTTGAAGGCTTAGGTACAGACCTTTATCCTGAATTAGATATTTGGAAGTTAGCAAAGCCAATTCTAACGGATTGGGTTAAAGCCCAAATGAATCCTCAAAAAAATATTAAAGAATTGGGACAAAAAATCCCAGACTTGTTATTGGGCGCTCAGGATTTACCGACTTTACTGATTGACAGTCTTAACGGTTTAAAAAATCAGTCTGCATGGCATGCTAAACAATTGAATGAACTTCAAACGCTGCGCTTGCAAATGGAGCATCAGCAAAAGCGTAGTTGGATTTTCGGAAGTGTAATCGCAATTCTGCTCTCAATTGCTGTGATCGCACCATGGTTTATCTCCATGATTTTAATTGTATTGGCATCCTTTATTGCCATTTGGCGTATGGTGAAATAAGTTCACTATCTCATGTCAAAACTTACTACTTCAATAGGTTTTAGTCGCTGAATTGCTTATGACACATATCCTCAAGAACACTCAACCTTGCTTGAATATTCATGTAGGTTATAAAGCAAAAAAGATCATTCAAGAACAAGGTTTACAAGCCAGTGCGGTTGATTTTGTTCCTGGAGCAGCAGGTGGTCCCAAAGGTATTGGAATTCAAGGATTGGACCAAGCTGTTTTTGGTGAGTTCTTTGCTCAAGCACCCAAAAAACGGACTTTAATTGGCTCATCCATTGGGAGTTGGCGTTTTGCAAGTATTGCAGCGCATGGTGCACAAGCAGGCACATCCAAATTAGCAGAGTTATATACCCATCTTGAATTTCGACCTAAGATGAATATTATTGAAGTTGGAGACGTCTGTCGCGGCATGCTTAAAGCCCTCCTTCAAGGTAAAACCAATCAAATTATTGATCATCCCGACTACCATCTGGCTATTTTGGCAGTAAAGTCATCGAAAAATTTTCAAAGTGATCATCCTCTTATGCTTGCCCGTGCAGTCGCTGGCATTATCGGTCTCAATACTTTTTCGAGAGCTAAAATTGGACACTTCATGCAACGTACAATTGCTCAACCACACAACGCTTCACGACTTTCACTCATCAAAAATGAATTCGAACACCTTGATTATGCGTTGACTGAAAAAAATTTAGAAGATTGGTTAATGGCATCTGCATCCATTCCATTTGTGATGCCGGCGGTCAGAAATATCGATGGTGCAGATGTCGCTGCTTATCGTGATGGCGGGCTAATTGATTATCATATCGATCTACCTTTACCGAGTCATGGGATTGTCCTCTACCCTCATTTTACAGATCAAATAACACCAGGTTGGTTCGATAAGTTCCTCAAAAAACGTAGATCTAATGCTGAATATCAAGCACGAACCGTATTGATTTCACCCTCTGAGTCTTATTTAAGATCACTTCCTTTAGGACGTCTTCCTGATCGCAAAGATTTCACACTGAAAGGGCTTGATCAAAAAAAACGAATCGAGCTTTGGAAACAGTCTGTAGCTGAAAGTCAACGATTAGGGGATGCATTCCTAGAAATGATCCATAAGCAAAACTTTGAAGAATACATGCAAGATCTTAAATAAATTAATTTCTACTCTCCCCTACAAAGATTTATTCGCTTAAACTAATGACCTACAATTTTGTAGTGTCTCATTTAATTCTGGTGAAATCCTTATGAACAATACGCAATGGCTCGATGAAGTAAAATTTAACGAACAAGGTTTAATCCCTGCCATTGCTCAGCATCATCAAACAGGTCGAGTGTTGATGGTGGCTTGGATGAATCGTGAGTCTTTGGCACTTACAGCAGAAAAAAATCAAGCTGTTTACTACTCTCGTTCACGCAGCAAATTGTGGCATAAAGGCGAAGAATCAGGTCACTTCCAAACTGTGCATGAAATTCGTTTAGATTGTGATGCTGATGTGATCGTTCTTCAAATTGAGCAACATGGTGGCATTGCTTGCCATACGGGACGTGAATCATGTTTTTATCGCCGCTTAACATCAAACGGTTGGGAAATTGTAGACGCTCAATTGAAAGATCCGAACCAAATTTATGGCGAAAAGTCTGAGAATGCGCATAGTAAAGTGATGAATGCATCAACAGCTCAAGCTGAGCAAGTCGATGTATTACATTATCTTGGTCAAATGATGGCAGAACGTAAATCTGCAGATCCTGACTCTTCTTATGTGGCAAAGCTTTATCATAAGGGTCTTAATAAAATACTTGAAAAAATTGGTGAAGAAAGTTTTGAAACGGTAATAGCTGCTAAAGATTTCAAACAAGAAGCGACGCTGGATCACCAAAATGATTTAATTTATGAAGTTGCTGATGTTTGGTTCCATACCATAGTGATGCTGGGTTACTTCGATCTTGATATTCAACTCGTTTTAAATGAGCTTGCACGACGTCAGGGTCTGTCAGGACTTGTTGAAAAAGCAAATCGCACGCATTAATTTACTCTTTAAAGCCATGTTCAAACATGGCTTTTTTATTTAATTCGGCTTTTTAAGTCGCCGAAGACTCCCCATCCAAAAAGAAGAAGATTGAACTCTCCCCTTTGTAAATTCTTGCTATACTCACTGATCATTTTTAAAACCATTGAAGATTTATCAACCTGTGTCTGTCATTGTCAAACCTACCTTAGAACAAGAAATTGCGATTCAACAAGCGCAATCTGGTCAATCCTTCAAAGTGATTGCCTATGCAGGTACAGGTAAAACAACAACGCTTAAATTAGTCAGTGATGCGATGCAACAGCGTCGCGGTATGTATCTTGCCTTTAACAAAGCGATTGCCAGCGAGGCTCAACAAAAATTTCATCAGCGCGTGGATTGTCGTACATTCCACTCTTTAGCATTTCGAAGCGTTCCACGTGGAGTGACAGATAAACTTAGACTCCCACGCTTGAGCCCGAGCTTTATTGCCAAAGAATACCGTTTGCAACCCATCACATTACGCCGACTCATGGGGGGGCGTTACGAAAAATATGCGCTTATGCCTAGTCGTTTGGCGGGCTTAGTTGCTAATGCTGTTAGTTATTTCTGTTCAACAAGCTCGCAATATCCTGCACCCCGACATATTCAAGCACCAAGTTGGCTACATGCTGACGATATTGCGGTATTACAGCAACACCTCTATCCTGCAGTCGAACGTCGTTGGTTAGAATCAATCGACCCTAATCATCAGGCTGGCATTGGGCATGATATCTATCTCAAATTATGGGCTTTATCAGATCCTTTTATACCCGCAGACTATGTATTGTTTGATGAAGCACAGGATGCTGACCCACTCATGCTAGGGATTTTACTCAAGCAAAAAAGTACGCAAGTCATCTATGTCGGCGATGCACATCAACAAATTTATGCATGGCGTGGGGCAGTCAATGCAATGCAACAAATGCCTTTACCCGAATCGCGCCTAACCACTTCATTCCGTTTTGGTGATGATATCGCTGAAGTTGCTAATCACTTATTAGGCGCACTCAATGAGACTGTTCCGTTGATTGGCAACCCCGAACTCCAATCAAAAGTCGTCAACAAGCCTCATACCAAAATGCGAGATGCGATTTTATGCCGTACTAACGCACGCGCGATGGAACTTTTACTCTCAGGATTAGTTCAAGGGGACAAAGTGAGCCTGCAAGCCGATCATGCGAAATTAAATCGCTTTGTTGACGCTGCAAGCTTACTTAAACAAGGTAAAAGAGTAACGGACGTTCCAGAGTTAGCTTGGTTTAACTCTTGGCATGATGTGCATGAATATTGTGAAACAAATGATGGTAGCGACATCAAGCCTTTGGTTAAATTGGTTGATGAACATGGTACAGATCCACTCAAACGAGCTCTTGCCAAAATCACACCGATTGAACAAGCGGACTATGTAATCTCAACCGCTCATAAAGCCAAAGGTTTAGAGTGGAATCGTGTGCATTTAGAAGATGATTACCAATTTAAAATTAATGGACTAGAACATAAAATTAGCGATGAAGAATTACGTTTACTTTATGTTGCATGTACACGAGCAAAAAGCAGCTTAAATATTCATCATATTTATGATTTAATACAACAACTCAAACTTAAATCCACGATTAAAACGAAAGCAACAGCATAATCCCCTACGATAAGTTGCAGGCAAAATATGAAAGTTCAATCTATTCAGTTACGTCACTGTTATCATTTTTCAGATATAAAAATTAAATTTGATCCAACTCAACGACCAATATCTATTATTTTAGGTGATCAGGCCTCTGGTAAAACTGCGATTATTAAAAATATTTATCAAGCTTTAACGTGGTTTGCTGCACGTGCCAAAGATTTAAGAACCGCTGGTGTAGTCATGCTTGATTCTGATATTAAGCACAAACACATTCAAGCCAAAATAGATATTTGTGTTCAATATCCCACGGATATTGGATCTATTGAACAGGCTGCGACTGTGCAACACAATGAAGATGGTTTGTGCGAATGGCAACTCTATAAAACATTAACCAGTAAAGGTGTAGGTCATAGTAAAGCGCTAACGACTCAATTAGAATCACTCGTTCATCTTTATCAACAAGCGATCAAACAAGATCCTGCTCAAGGCATGCCTATGGTGGCCTACTATCCTTCTGATCGCTTTATCAACGAAGTGAATTTGCTAAGCAAAAATAATCCTGCTGTATTACAAACACACGCAGCCTATGAACTTGCAGCACTCCCTTATACAACCTTTGCTCGGTTCTTCGAATGGTTTCGTGAAATTAGCGACATCGAAAATGCACGATTAGCACAAGTTTTTCAAAAAATTCAAACCAATCAAAAATTATCCTCTCATCATGACCAAGAGGATTTAGTTGCAAAATTATTGAATCTTGAAGCAGAGATGCAACTACCATCACTCAAAGCACTCAAGAAAGCCATCCAGACATTATTCCCATCGATCAGTGACATTTATATTGAATACACGCCCAAGATCCAATTGATGCTGGTACAAAATGGTCAAGAAATTCCTTTTTCGCAATTATCTAATTCGTATCGTCAATGGTTGTGTTTAGTAGGTGATATTGTCAGACGACTTTGTCTCCTGAATCCTCATAGTATTGACCCATGCCTTGATGGTGAAGGCATTCTATTAATTGACAATATTGATGCTCAAGTAGATGAAGATTTTGTGCAAAACGTACTCAGCCGTTTGCATGAAGCATTCCCACAAATTCAAATTATCGCATCTGCATGCTCTGAATTGATTTTAAACAATGAAGTAGATGTACAACATTTTAAGTTAGAAAATCGAAAAATTTTTGAAGTAGAACAAAACCAAATCAGGGAACAATATGATGAACTATTTGCTCAACTCATGGCTAATGATTTACAAGATGATCAAATCACTGAAGTGAGTCGATCTACTGATACGCTTGATGGCTTGCGTTTGTTTGAATACTTCAAAAATTTATCAGTGTCAGAAAAACAGCGCTTTATTGAGTATCTCCAAGCTGGGGATTTATCAAGTATTTCATCACCCTAATTGATTGGAATTAGATGAATTAATCGGGTATGACTCACTCAATTTAAACAGAAATTTAAGCTTTTTTTCGCTATAATTCTGAATTGTGTAGCTAAAAAGTTTGATGTAATTTTATACATGTAATAAAATCTACTCATTCATTTTTTAATCAAAAAATGTCTATTTCTTTGCATTAGCTTTCCAAGTTGCGCAACACAACTTGTTTTTGTTTTTAAAATTCGTTCGGCTTTCAAAGTTTAAGTAGTTGGATGACTCTTTGCCATCCTCAAGCTTTTGAAAGATAAAACTCATCATAGGTTCCGGCCTACAACTCTATGGATACGAGTGTGCTACCGATTATTATATTGTTACCATTAATACTTGGCACTTTTCTTGTCCTCTGGCTGCAAAAAATCTCTCGCGGGGCGACAGCATTAGGGGCAATTGGAGTCAGCTTAGCAAGTTTTATCTTGTTGCTGACTCAAGCCAAAGACGTCTTTCAAGGTCAAGTCCTCTCTGAACATTGGTCATGGTTACCACAGTTTGGTATCGACTTAAGCTTTAGACTTGATGCATTAGGCTTGATCTTCTCCCTCCTTATTACAGGGATTGGGACGCTCATTTATATTTATGCTTATTATTATTTAAATCATAAAAACTCTCTAAGTAAGCTATATTTCTTACTGATGCTGTTCATGGCCGCTATGCTCGGCATTTCACTTTCTAATAATTTACTTATTCTTCTTGTCTTTTGGGAAATGACCAGTATTTCGTCATTTCTTTTAGTGGGTTATTGGAGTAACTACGAAGCCGCACAGCGTGGCTCAAGAATGGCCTTAACCATCACGGGTATGGGTGGTTTAGCCATGCTCGGTGGTTTTATTCTCTTAGGTCAAATCACTGGCACATATCAAATTGATCAAATCCTCAATATGACGGCGCAGATTCAATCGAGTCATTTATTTGTGCCAGCCTTGCTCCTTATTCTTTTAGGTGCATTCACCAAAAGTGCTCAATTCCCTTTCCATTTTTGGTTGCCAAATGCAATGGCTGCGCCGACACCCGTGTCAGCTTATTTGCATTCAGCGACAATGGTGAAAGCCGGAATTTTCTTACTGGCGCGCTTAATGCCGATCTTTGTTGGTTCTGCTTTGTATCATAACCTCGTCACATTCATTGGTTTATTTACCTTATGTATGGCCGCGTTCTTTGCCATTTTTAAGGAAGATCTGAAAGGTTTGCTTGCCTACTCCACCATTAGTCATTTAGGCTTGATCGTTTGCTTACTGGGGATTGGTTCACCACTCGCTGTGGCTGCAGCTATTTTTCACATCATTAACCATGCGACCTTTAAAGCTGCATTATTCATGATCGCTGGTATTATCGACCATGAAACAGGTACACGTGATTTACGAAAACTCAGTGGTGTATGGCAGTTACTTCCATTTACAGCCACTTTAACCATGATTACCGCGGCATCAATGGCTGGTGTACCACTGACCAATGGATTCTTATCTAAAGAAATGTTCTTTACTGAACTATTAGCGAATCTCTCGGGTGGTATAGGTGTCTTCGCAGCAATTATTGCAACACTCGCAGGTTTGTTTGCTGTCGCGTATTCCGTTCGTTTAGTTCATGGCGTATTTTTTGATGGTGATTTAGGCAAAGCGATTCCAAATAAAGATGCGCATGAACCACCAATTGGTATGCGTGCACCTGCAATTTTATTAGCTACATTATGTATTGCAGTGGGTCTATTACCAGCGCTCTTAGTAGGCGATATCGTTAATGCTGGTGCACGAGCAAGCACCAACCTTCCAGCTTTTGAAGGCGTACATCTAGCAATCTGGCATGGCTTTAATGTGCCTTTATTGATGAGTGCGATTGCACTGATTGGCGGTATTCTCTTTTATTTTAGTCTTGCGAAGAACAGTAGAATTCGTGACATTGACCTTGATCCAATACTTGGCAAACTTCAAGGTAAAGTCCTGTTTGATCTCTTTCTCAAACATTTGCTCTTAAATTCGCGAAAATTAAAAAGAGCAACAGAAACAGGTTCTCTACAAAACTATTTATTGTGGATATTAATTTTTGCTGTTGCTTTAGTCTCCATTCCACTCATTGGTCAAGGTATTTATGCAGGTACACGCGAACTGACGCATGCACCATTGGTTGCAATCGTACTTTGGTTATTACTGTTTTCAGCGTGCTGGATGATGCTTTGGTTTCACCATGAACGCATTAAAGCCGTTCTTATCAGTGGAGCAATCGGTCTTGTCGTGACGATGGTCTTTGTTACGATGTCAGCACCAGACCTCGCACTCACACAAATCACAGTCGATGTTGTCACAACTGTTTTACTTCTGATGAGTCTGTCTCTCTTACCACAACTTACGCCTTATGAATCTTCACGCACTCGTCGTTGGAGAGATGCGGTGATTGCAATCATCGGAGGTCTAGGAATCGGCTGGATCACTTGGATGATTCTGACGCGCGATCACAATTCAATCTCATGGTTCTTTGTTCAACAATCTCTACCGCTCGGTGGTGGTTCAAATATTGTGAACGTAATTTTAGTTGATTTCCGTGGATTTGATACCTTTGGTGAAATCACAGTACTGGGTATTGCTGCGATTGGGACACTGTGTTTAATGGATGGAATGCGTGCTCATGGTACGACCATTACACAAGGCTTAACCTATCGCTTTAATCCATCACCGTTGATGTTCCGAATGACCGCATCTTGGGTTCTTCCGATTGCCTTAGTCGTCAGCTTATATATTTTCTTACGCGGACATAATCTTCCAGGGGGTGGCTTTATCGCAGGTCTTATTACATCCATGGCACTTGTGATTCAGTACATTGCGCTAGGTCAAGATCACACAGAACAACTCTTACGAGCAAAGTCTGGGCGTCTTTATGAAATTTGGATTGGTACTGGCTTAACTATTGCTGGTCTGACTGGGGTCGCTGCGTGGTTCTGGGGTCGACCATTCCTGACCAGTGCTCATATTTATGTAGAGCCGATCATTCTCGGAAAAATGCATTTGCCATCTGCTGCAGCATTTGATGTTGGTGTCTATGTCACAGTCGTTGGTGCAACAATGCTCATGATTTCCGTTTTAGGCGACTCACGCAACTCAAGCATCACCGGCCCTGTACCGAAGGAGTAAAGAATGATTAGTTTAGAATTTTTACTCGCCTCCGCTATTGGATTATTGGTTGCCACTGGTATTTATCTGATTTTGCGTGCCCGCACTTTCCCTGTGGTCTTAGGCTTGGCCATGATTGGCTATGCAGTGAATATGTTTTTATTCGCTATGGGGAGAATCCACCTCAATGCACCTGCTATTTTAACCAATGCCACTCAAGTTACAGATCCATTACCTCAAGCACTTGTATTAACGGCAATTGTAATCGGTTTTGCCACAACTGCTTTTATCGTGCAACTAGCATTGAGAAGTCGTTATGAATCGGGTACTGATCATGTTGACTCTAAAGAAGAAATAATCAATACAGACCCAAGAGAGGATGAGCCTTAATGATGAATTTTTATGATTTATGGCTCACCCACTCGCCAATTTTAAGTATTTTAATTCCGACATTTACTGCATTTATTTTAGTGCTATTGGGTAATCCAGGTTCAGGATCTTTAGCGCATGACTGGCGTCAACCTTGGCGTCGTGGAATCAGTTTAACATCGGTTTTTCTTGGTTTAGCGACTGCAATCATTTACTTAATTCAGGCGAACTCTGGTCAGATCTATGTGTATAGTTTAAGCGAGTGGTCAGCTCCTTTTGGCATTGTACTTGTACTAGATCGTTTGGCAGCCTTTATGCTCGTGCTCACCTATGCTCTTGCGACACCAATTATTTGGTTTGCAAGTAAAGAATGGGATGAACGTGGACGCTATTTCCATGCAATGAGCCATTTTTTACTCATGGGATTATGTGGTGCATTTCTAACAGGCGACTTATTTAACTTGTTTGTTTTCTTTGAAGTGCTGTTGATGGCTTCATATGTATTGCTTCTACATGGTCAAGGCAAAGCACGTTTCCAACTTGGTATTCACTATGTAACGATCAACCTATTAGCGTCTGCATTCTTTTTGATTGGCTTAGGGATGATTTATGGTAATACTGGTAGCCTGAATATGGCTGATGTGGGTCGAATTGTACGTACACTTGAAGGTGATCAGTACAATATGGCAGTTGCAGGCGGATTAATGCTGTTTGTAGTCTTTGGTATCAAGGCTGCAATCCTCCCTGTCGGACTATGGCTACCTAAAACTTATGCCGTCGCCACGACCCCTGTAGCCGCATTATTCACCATCATGACCAAAGTGGGTATCTATGCAATTTTACGTGTGAATGGAACCGTATTCACCGATGAGCTTTCGCGAGAAATTCTCAGCACTTGGCTGCTTCCAATTGGTTTAATTACGACTATTTATGGTGTAATTGGTGCGATTGGTGCAGAGCGAATGCGTCGTTTTGTTGGTTTCATGATCCTATCGTCTATAGGAACGATTGCAATCGCCCTTTCTCTGATGACTGCAGATGCTTGGGCTGCAGCGCTATATTACCTCGTGCATAGTACGATTATTGCCGCTGCATTCTACTTGCTATGCGGTTGGATTACTTCGCAGCGTGGTGCATTCAAAGATCATCTAAAAATCGCACCAATCATGAAACAGCAGACGCTAGTTTCGATTTGCTTCTTCATTATTGCACTCATGATGGCAGGGCTTCCACCCTTCAGTGGATTCTTTGGAAAAGTATTTATCCTTCAAGCGGCCTCTGTATCTAGCTATCAATTGCTCATTATTATTGTCATTCTGATTGTGAGCTTGCTTAGTATCATAGCTTTCACTCGTTTAGGATTCGTTATTTTATGGCGTTCAACTGTACCAGAAAATGACCCTAATCAAGAGTCTTATCATGAATATCAAAAGTTACCAAGCAAGGCACCTCCACGTAATGACACCACAATTTTTGTCTTTATTATAAGTTTAATCGCTTATGTGATATTTGCTCATCCAGTCACACAGTATATTCAACAAACTGCAAATCAGTTAAATGATTCAGAACAATATATTACTGCTGTTTTAAAAATGGATGAACGTGGTGAAGTAATTAGTGTACAACCATTTGATCCCAATTATCTTCCAGAAACAAAATACGGCGGAGAGTTTGCAGACCCAAATGCACATTATATTCCACATGTTATAAGTGAAAAATCACTTGAGGGCGAACACATCTCAGAGTTCAAGCGCCGTCAAATCAAAGAACAAGAATTGAACCAGCGACAACCTGAAGAAGCCCAATCTAAGCTTCAACCGATGGAGCAGTAAATGATACAAAAGAGCTCTCTATTTGATCGAGTTTTCCCGCATCCTTTTGTTTCTGTGATTGTGGGAATAAGTTGGCTAATGCTGGCACAAAGCGCTCAGTTTTTTGATATTTTAGTTGCCATTGTGATTGGTTTAGTCATCCCAAAATTGGTACAACCTTTTATCGTTCGCACACCCAATATTCATTGGGATTTAGCGTGCAAATTAATTTTGGTCGTACTTTGGGACATTATCATCAGTAATATCCGTGTCGCTAAGCAAGTGCTTGGACCAACTGACCGTCTTCATCCCAAGTGGTATCGTGTTCCATTAGATACTGATCATGATCAGGTCAACAGCTTATTGGCAATGATCATTACGACTACACCTGGCACAGTCAGTGCTGGAATCGACCAAGAACGCGGTGACATTTTGGTCCATTCAATTAACTCAGATGATCCCGAAGCTGATATTTTGGAAATCAAACAACGCTATGAAGCACCACTTATGGCGATTTTCCATGTGAAACAAGGAGATTCAGCATGACGATCTTACTTTATGCATTGGGAATTAGTTTGATTGGAATTACGATTTCAATGCTGCTCTGCTTAATGCGTTTAGTCATTGGTCCTTCTATGGTAGATCGACTACTCGCACTAGATACTTTATTTCTGAATGCAACCTGCTTGGTCGTGGTACTTGGAATTTTTTGGGCAAGTACTTCATTGTTCGAAGGTGCATTGTTGGTGGCAATGCTTGGATTCGTATCCACAGCAGCATTGGCTCGTTATTTTACGACAGGCCATGTGGTGGACTAGGAGAACAATATGAATACTCAGCTCATCATGGAAATCTTAGTTTCCTTCTTCCTGATCAATGGTGCCTTTTTTACACTTGTAGGTGGAATTGGAATGGTGAAATTGCCTGACCTATTCATGCGTCTGCATGCCCCTACAAAGTCGAGCACACTAGGCTTAGGTAGTTTTTTAATAGCAGCTATGATTTATTCAGCTTTTCATAGTCGCTTTGGGTTTGCTGAACTACTGATTACATTACTTGCCTTTATTACGGCGCCTGTATCGGCAAATTTAATTGCACAAGCTGCATTACATTTACGTTTACGCTCTACATCAGGCGATGTCCCCGAAGCACTAGACCGCCCTCTCCCTTGGCAGCGCCAAAGAAGAATGCGTCAGTTTAATCAAGACTCATCTAAGTAATAAAAAAACCTAGCTTTCGCTAGGTTTTTTTGTTAGCTATATAGTACAGGTTGGGGATGCTCTTGGAAGCCTTCCACTTGATATTCTTCAGCTAATTTTGCCTTCCAATGATTCACGATATCCGTATAGTCAATTTCAGAAGGATGAAAATCTTCTTTGTAATATGATAAATATTCTGGAATTAGCTCGATCATCATTTTAGAAATCAGGTAAATACCATATAAGTTTCCACTGACCTTCGGTAAGCTTTTTCGACGATCTTGCCAAAATAATCGAGTCGCTGAATAAAATGTAAGACTTGCGAAACCTGTGGTTACGCTACGCATAATATTGCGGCGCACTTTGGTATCTTTGTATACCGCTTGATAGACATCAAATGCAACTGCTCGATGTTCAATTTCTTCAATAGCATGCCACACCCAAAGCTTAGTTGCATCTTCATCTAAGGTCGACAGGACTTCAGGATGACGAAGAATATAACCACCCAATAACGCTGTAAAATGCTCAAAAGCACAGGTAATTGCTAACTGCAATTTTGGATGGGTAGTACGAATAAATTCATCGCGTCGCGCTAACCATGCTTGAAAGTTGTCAAGTTGATAATCATCACGGCGCCAAGCGTCATTAAATTCCGCATGTGCTTTTGAATGCATCGCTTCTTGACCAATAAATGCTGCAATCTGTGCTTGTAATTTGTCATCTTTCACTTTATCTCGTACATTTCGAACACTATGAACAAAGAATTGTTCACCAATTGGAAAGGTAGAAGAAAGTGCCGTCAACAAATGTGACATGACAGGAGAATTCGCGAAAAAATGGCGTCGAATGGCTTTAGGATTATAATTTAAACGTCGTACGGTAATCCCAATCGCTTTTGGACGATTTAAATAAGATTTATCTTTGGCGATTTGTGTAGTTGTCATTTTAGAGCCTATATGGATATAGCATTTCTTATTCATACTGTCAGAATAAATCAGATTTAATATTGCAAAAATAACCACACAGACAAATAAATTATATTTTTTGCCAATAAAGTCGCAAATTAAATTACAACTCCATTCTCTTTTTTAATTTAATTACATGATTCTTAAGATAGTTCTTGAATTGGATACTTTTGAATATTCAACAGGAGATTGTCAAACAAGTCATGCATATAAATGAAAAATCCTACCGAAGTAGGATTTTTTGTAAGGCGTGTTTTCGTTTAAACATCAAGATAATCTAATATACCTTCAGCAGCTTGACGTCCTTCCCAAATCGCAGTTACGACCAAGTCAGAACCACGCACCATATCTCCACCGGCAAAGATTTTCGGATTAGAAGTTTGGAACTTGTATTGTTGCTGCTCAGGAGCAACGACACGACCTGAACCATCTAAATTAATACTTACATCATTAAACCATTCTGCAGGGCTTGTACGGAAACCAAAGGCCAACAGCACTGCATCAGCAGGTAAGATTTCCTCTGAACCTGGGATCGGTTCAGGACTGCGACGACCACGACTATCAGGCTCACTGAGTTGAGTCGTCACAAATTTAACACCTGTGACCTTTCCATTCTCACCCACGATTTCGATCGGCTGACGATTGAACTGAAATTCAACACCTTCTTCTCGCGCATTTTTAACTTCACGGCGTGAACCTGGCATGTTTTCTTCATCGCGGCGGTATGCACAAGTGACAGATGTTGCACCTTGGCGGATTGAAGTACGGTTACAGTCCATAGCAGTATCACCGCCACCGAGTACAATAACTTTCTTACCTTCCACACTGATAAATTCTGAAGGATCTTTCTCCCAACCTTGGCAACGATTCACATTGGCAATTAAGAAATCAAGCGCATCATAAACACCTTCCAAATCTTCACCTGCGAAACCACCTTTCATGTATGTGTACGTTCCCATACCCATGAAGACAGCGTCATAATCAGCAAGCAATTGATCAATAGTGATGTCTGTGCCAATTTCTGTATTTAAACGGAATTCAATCCCCATGCCTGTAAAGATTTCACGACGACGTTTCATCACGTCCTTTTCCATCTTAAATTCAGGAATACCAAAGGTCAGCAAACCACCAATTTCTGGGCGCTTATCAAATACGACGGGTTTAACACCATTGCGCACCAAAATGTCCGCACAACCTAGACCCGCAGGGCCTGCACCAATAATCGCGACTTTTTTATCTGTCCATTTGACATGAGACATGTCAGGACGCCAGCCCAATGCAAATGCCGTATCATTAATATACTTTTCAGCATTACCAATGGTCACAGCACCAAACCCATCATTTAGTGTACATGCACCTTCACACAAACGGTCTTGTGGACATACGCGGCCACAGACTTCAGGCAATGTATTTGTTTGATGGCAAAGCTCTGCTGCTTGAAAAATACGACCTTCAGCAATCAGTTTTAACCAGTTTGGAATATAGTTATGTACTGGACATTTCCATTCACAGTAAGGGTTACCACAACCTAAACAGCGATGTGTTTGGTTTTTCGCAACTTCGGCTGTAAAAGGTTTATAAATTTCCACAAACTCAGCTTTGCGGACGTTGAGATCTTTTTTCTCTGGATCTTGGCGTGCGACATCCAGGAATTGAAAGTCATTATTAAGGCGTTCTGCCATGTCTCTCTCCGTGGGTAGATGCAGTATGTTGTTAGTTCAGCTGCATCTGCCTATATATCTGCAGTAGTGGAATTATTGAGGATCAGCTTGAGTTGTTTTTAATAAAGTCTGCAAGTTTGCAGCTTTCGGTTTCACCAACCAGAATTTACGGCTGTAGAAATCAAACTCGTTACGGATCTTGTACGCCCAAGCACTACCAGTTTCCTTAATATGCTCATCTAAAATGCGGCTTAAGAACTCTTTATGTTCTTCCATTGATTCGGTCGAAATACGATTAAGTTCGATTAACTCATGGTTATAATGATCAACAAAGTCATTATCTAAATCAAGTACATAAGCAAAACCACCTGTCATACCTGCACCGAAGTTATGACCAACTTTACCCAGTACCGTTACAATACCACCTGTCATGTATTCACAACAGTGATCGCCAGCACCCTCAATCACCGCGAACGCGCCTGAGTTACGAACAGCAAAACGTTCACCAGCTGTACCTGCAGCAAATAATTTACCGCCTGTTGCACCATATAAACATGTGTTACCAATAATCGCTGTTTCTTGTGTTTGGAATGGAGAACCCTTCGGTGGGAAAATTGAGATACGACCACCCGCCATACCTTTACCCACATAGTCATTCGCATCACCTTCAAGCTTGATATGCAGACCACCCGCATTCCATACACCAAGTGATTGTCCAGCAGTACCTGTCAAATTCACTTTAACAGGGTGTGCTTCCATACTTAAGTTACCATAGCGACGAGCGATCTCACCTGAAACACGTGCCCCAATAGAACGGTCACAGTTACCAATGCTAAAACTGTATTCACCACCTGTACCAGCTTCAATCGCAGGCAATATTTCTGCGATCATAGACTCAGCCAAAACACCTTTATCAAATGGTGCATTTCCTTCGACTTCGCAATATTGAGCTTTGCCTTCAGCAGCTGGATGTGATTCAAGTAAAGCACTTAAATCTAGGTGAGCATGCTTATCTGTTTCACCAGGTAGCATTTCTAGTAAATCGGTACGACCAATCAAGTCTTTCAAACTTGATACACCTAATGCAGCCAACCACTCACGTGTTTCTTCAGCGATAAAGGTGAAGAAGTTAATGAGCATTTGTGGTTCGCCGATATAGTGCTCTTGACGCAAATGATCTTGCTGAGTCGCTACACCAGTCGCACAGTTATTTAAGTGGCAGATACGGAGGTATTTACAACCCAACGCAATCATTGGTGTAGAACCAAAACCGAAGCTTTCCGCACCTAAAATAGCTGCTTTCACGACATCTAGACCCGTTTTTAAACCACCATCCGTTTGAACGCGAACTTTACCACGCAAATCATTTACACGAAGGGCTTGATGCGCTTCAGAAAGACCAAGCTCCCATGGCGAACCCGCATGATGAATCGAAGACAATGGCGATGCTGCTGTACCACCGTCATAACCAGAGATGGTAATAAAGTCAGCATAGGCTTTTGCAACACCCGCAGCAATCGTACCCACACCTGGCTCGGATACCAGTTTTACAGAGACCATCGCTTGAGGGTTAACTTGTTTTAAATCAAAAATTAACTGCGATAAATCTTCGATTGAATAAATATCGTGGTGCGGTGGTGGAGAAATTAATGTCACACCCGGTACAGAGTAGCGTAAACGTGCAATTAAGCCATTCACTTTACCACCTGGCAACTGACCACCTTCACCCGGTTTTGCACCTTGTGCCACTTTAATTTGCAGTACTTCTGCAGAAGTTAAGTAAGCAGGCGTTACACCAAAACGACCTGATGCGATTTGTTTGATTTTTGAGTTCCGGATTGTGCCGTAACGCGCTGGATCTTCCCCCCCCTCACCTGAGTTCGAACGACCACCAATTGTATTCATTGCAATGGCAATCGCTTCATGTGCTTCTGGTGATAATGCCCCTAAAGACATCCCTGCAGAGTCAAAACGCGGAAGAATCGCTTCTACAGATTCAACTTGATCCAGTGGAATTGAATTTTCTGTTTTGAGTTTAAATAAATCACGAATGGTTGCCACTGGACGATTATTTACAAGCTCAGCATATTCTTTGAAATCTTCATATTTCCCAGAACGTACAGATTTATGTAGAGCATTAATTACATCAGGATTAAAAGCGTGATATTCCTTATCAAATACAAATTTCAGCAAACCACCTTGCTCAATTGGCTTACGTGATTTCCAAGCGGTTTCTGCTAATTTTTTCAAATCATTTTCAAGATCAACAAAAGTCGCACCTTTAATACGGCTTGGAACACCTGTGAAGCATTTATTAACAACTTCTTCAGATAAACCAACAGCCTCAAATAACTGCCCACCGCGATATGAAGCAACGGTCGAAATACCCATTTTTGAAAGGACTTTCAACAATCCTTTTTCAATCCCTTTACGGAAATTCGCTTGTGCATGAATCGGATCACCTAACAACTCACCTTTCGCAATTAAATCATTAATGACGTCATATGCAAGATATGGGTAAATTGCTGTTGCGCCAAAGCCAAGCATTACGGCAAACTGGTGTGGATCACGCGCTAAAGCTGTTTCAACAATAATGTTTGCATCTGTACGTAAACCTGCATGGATGAGGTAATGATGGATAGCACCCGTTACCATCGCTGCATTCGCTGGTAAGAACCCTTCACGGATTTTCTTATCAGAAATCACCAATAGGGTTTTGCCATCACGAATTGCTTGCGCTGCTTCTTCACAAATACGTGTAATCGCGGCTTCTAGACCTTCAGTCTCTGCATAGTTTAGATCAATATCTGCAATCTCGTAGCCCTTACGACCTAAAGTGCGAATTTGATGCATTTTAGAGTTTGACAGTACAGGACTTGAAATAATTAATCGATCCGCATGCTCTGGACCTTGTTCAAATACATTTTGTTCACGACCCAAACATGTTTCTAAAGACATTACGATCGATTCACGTAATGGATCGATTGGTGGGTTAGTTACTTGAGCAAACTGTTGACGGAAGTAATCTGTTACATGGCGTACTTGACGAGACAATACTGCCATCGGCGTATCATCGCCCATCGAACCTACTGCTTCTTGACCACTTTCAGCGATTGGACGTAATAACTGATCTCGCTCTTCAAATGTCACCATAAACATTTTTTGAGCTGCTTTTAAAGCATCGCCTTTTAAGCCTTGATCACATAGATATTCTTCTAGCTCTGGGCTGCCTTGGATACGCACTGAATTTTCACGCAACCATTGACGATAAGGACGCATTTTTTTCAGATGATTACTGACGTCTTTAGTATCCAGCAATTTACCAGTGAAAGTGTCAATGACTAAGATCTGACCTGGTCCAACACGACCTTTAGATACTACGTCTTCTGGTTCATAACCCCAGACACCAATTTCTGATGCAAGTGTGATGTAACCATTCTTAGTAATTACCCAACGTGCAGGACGTAAGCCATTACGGTCAAGCATACAAATCGCATGACGACCATCTTGAATCACAAGACCTGCTGGCCCATCCCATGCTTCCATATGTTTAGAGTTGAACTCATAGAATGCACGTAAATCAGCATCTAAAGTTTCAACGTTTTGCCATGCTGGTGGAACGAGCATGCGTAGTGCACGGAATAAGTCCATACCTCCACCAACCAAGATCTCGAGCATGTTGTCTAAACTTGAAGAGTCAGAGCCAGTACGATTTACGATTGGGTTAAGCTCAGTTAAACCTGGCAAGAGTGGGTTTTCAAACTTTGGTGTACGTGCCATCGCCCAGTTACGGTTTGCTGTAATGGTATTAATTTCACCATTGTGCGCTAAGTAACGGAAAGGTTGTGCCAATGGCCAACGTGGCAATGTATTGGTTGAGAAACGCTGATGGAACACCACAATGTGAGATTCCAAACGTGGATCAGCCAAATCTGTATAAAAATCTGCAATCGCTTCAGGCATCATTAAGCCTTTATAAGAGATCACAGTTGAACAAAGTGTTGTAACGTAGAATGAACTATCTTGACTTAATTTTTGTTCAGCACGACGTCGAGCCAAGAATAACTTACGGTTAAACTCAACTTCTTCAACACCCATTGGACAGTTAACAATTACTTGTTCAAATGCTGGCAAAGACTGCATCGCAATTGAGCCTAATGCTTCATTATTGGTTGGCACTAAGCGCCATGCAATTACACGCAAACCTTCTGATTCAATTTCTTTAGTCAGCACTTGTTTTGCATGTGCAGCAATTGCAGGATCTAGGCTAAGAAAAACTGTACCTACTGCAAAAATTTCACTGAGTGTAATATCACTTAAACGTTTTGCTTCTTCACGGAAGAATTGCTTAGGCATAGCCAACAGTAGACCACATCCATCACCCGTCTTACCATCTGCAGCAATACCACCGCGGTGCGTCATACAACTTAAACTATGAATCGCGGTCTTGACCAAGTCATGACTCGCATCACCTTGCATATGGGCGATTAATCCGAAACCACAGTTATCTTTAAACTCATCCGGTTGGTATAGACCTTTAGCGGGAGCTACAGTATTAGGCGATGGCATGTGCATAGCGTACCCTTCTTCAACATGGCCCTCATTGGGCAAAACTTATCTATTCTTCAAATACGATTTCTTTATAAAACAAAGACATGATTCTGTATGTCTTTCGTTATTGAACGTCTTTTCTGATTTAATTTCACAAATGTACGAGACGATTTGCACCCATTTAAAGCAGATCAATTTGACTAAATCGCACACTAAATTAAGGTCTTCGCTCCAAAATAGGGACAATTTACTTAATCAGTGCACCAATAAAGCAAAATCTATGCCAATATTTATTTATTCCGTGCAAGCGTTTTATTTCAATTATTTTGTCATTATTAACCGAAAAGGCACCAAATTAGAACCACTTTATCGCACCAATGATGTGCAAATTTATTATGCTTTCGTTTAATTTTGCGCCATTTTATACCATTTTAATTAAATGGATCACTAATTTGAGCCTCTTGATTCCGTTTATCCGTATTATTCTTTGAATTATCGCTCGAAATAGGGTCAACATTCGATTGCGAACGTCTCACATCAACCACATTTCCTGACTGATCTTTTCTTGTAATAGTCACATTAGTTGTTGCCTTAGCAGGATCAACAACAGGGGTTGGCTTAGGACGAACCAGCAAGGACTCATCATTCAATGGCACAGCCGCAGGTCGTAATTTAACTTCGTATAATTTTGCAGTTGTCAGTTCTTCAGATCCCATGTCATTGACTTGACCCACAAACTGATTAAAGCCAGCAACTTTAGGCGCTACAGAAGGTGGTAACTTTAAATCCAATCCATTTAAAGTTGTCTTAGCAGCACCTTCCCCCATAAACAGCCCATAACCCAAAATGTACTGTTCGACTTGGTCTTCACCACTCAAACGAAAATAAATGTATGATTTACGATCAGTTTGCTTATTAAGAAAACTTTTAATTACATCTTCATTGGTAACGCGAAATAGTTCGATAAAATAATTATTTTTATTGTCTTGAATAAACTTTGTGCCTCTAAATTCAGGCAAATGGTTTCCTGAAGCAACTTTACGCGCAGTTAATTCTAAAGGTCGCACTTGATCAGTCAGCCCACCCAAATAATTTGTTGCTGCCACCTTTTCTGGTTGAATCTGAACTTGAGTTTCTTCAAGTTGCTTAGACTGAGCAACCAACTCTTTGCTATCTGTCAAAATCCAGAATACAAAAGATGCGACTAAAAACAGTATGCCACCGATCAACCAAATATATTGTTGCGCTGTGCGTGGGGATGAGTGGCGTACCGTCATGAGAAAACCTAAGATTATGCTTGATTACGTAAAATCGCTTGTTTCATTAATTCCACATCAAACTCTTTGGTAATTACTGCTTGCCCTAGCGACTTCAAGAGCACTAAACGTAATTGACCGTTCAGGACTTTTTTGTCATGAGACATATATGCCAAAAATTCATCAAGTGGAATTTGAGGACATTTTATCGGTAATTTCGCACGTTGAATGATAATTTTTGTACGTTCAAGGTCAGCTTCTGTGATCCACCCCATTAAATAAGATAAATCTGCCGCCATCACCATTCCCGTCGCCACAGCCTCACCATGTAACCACTCACCATATCCCAGATAAGATTCAATCGCATGTCCAAAGGTATGACCTAAATTCAGTAATGCACGCTCACCCTGTTCTTTCTCGTCATTGGCCACAATTCGCGCTTTGTGTGCACAAGAGCGGTACACTGCTTCAGCAAGTAATTCTGGATGTTGGGCAACGAGACCATCCATGTTTTCCTCAAGCCATGCAAGAAAATCAACATCTCCTAATAGGGCATATTTAATGACTTCAGCCAAACCTGCTGATAACTCACGCTCAGGCAATGTTTTAAGTTGCGCCATATCCGCAAGTACGACCTGTGGCTGCTGGAATGCGCCAATCATGTTTTTGCCTAATGGGTGGTTGATTCCAGTTTTACCGCCAACGCTCGAATCGACTTGCGATAGCAGCGTAGTCGGGACTTGAATAAAATACACTCCGCGTTGGAAACAAGCTGATGCAAATCCAGCCATGTCACCAATCACCCCTCCACCCAAGGCAAGCACTGTACAATCTCGGTTAAATCCTGCCTCAAGCAAGGCATCAAAAATTAAATTCAAATGTTCAATATTTTTATAACATTCACCATCAGGTAGAACACATGTCCCAACTTTTTTACTCAAACCTTCCACAGCTGATACATAGTGATCTAAATACAACGGTTTAACCGTTTCATTGGTGACAATCATGACCTGTTGCCCATGAATATAGGGTTCAAGTAATTGTTGCGGATCTAAATCACTACCAATGAAAATAGGATAACGGCGTTCACCGAGTTCAACGAATAAGGTTTGCATGATGTTATAAGCCAATAAAACAAATTTAATTCAATTCTTTTGCGACAATCACATTAAGAATACGTTGTGCCAAATCACGCGCAGCACCTTGATTCGTTTCAATAATATGATGTGCAACTTCACGATACAGCGGATCACGAATATTCAATAATTCACGTAATTTCTGTTCAGGATTTTCGACTTGTAATAAAGGTCGATTTTTATCACGGTAGGTTCTTTGAAGTTGTATTTCTACGGGAGTATAAAGATAAATCACAATACCTCGATCTTTTAGATAAGATCGATTAATCGACTGAGTAACTGCGCCGCCACCCGTCGCAACAACTAAATTTTGTTTTGATGTTAAATCATCAATTACCAGTGACTCACGATGTCTGAATCCCTGTTCACCCTCTTTCTCAAAAATCCATGGGATGGTCGCCCCAGTTTTTCTTTCTATCTCATGATCACTATCAAGAAACTCTCGATGAAGTAAATCTGCAAGATGTCGACCAACGGTTGTTTTACCAGCTCCCATGGGCCCTACCAAATAAATATTCGGTAGGGTTTCAAACTCTTTGCTTGGCAAGGAGTCACCTATTGAATTGCTTTCATTGAAACTATATTAATTGTTTCTAGTTTGCCTGTCATTAACAATTCTTGGTGTCACAAAGATTAATAACTCACGCTTATTCTCTGTTTTACTGTCTTTACGGAATAGACGACCAACAGCAGGAATATCACCAAAGAAAGGCACCTTGGTTTGGTTAAAAATCGTTTCTTGCTCGAAAATACCACCTAACACCACAGTTTCACCGTTGTTCACGAGTACATTGGTATCAATTTGATTTTTATTCAAAATGATTTCACCATTCTGTGCATAACCTGCTGGTGAATCACTGGTAATGTTCAATTTCATTTGAATTTTACCATCAGGCGTAATACTTGGAGTTACCTCTAAGCTTAACAACGCTTCTTTAAAGGAAGTCGTCGCCGTTGCAGCACCACCTGCAGTTTCAGTGGTTTGGTAAGGAATTTCCTGACCCGAAGCAACTTTCGCTTGCTGCTTGTCAGCAGTGAGAACTTTTGGTGTAGAAATAACCTCACCGTAGCCATCAGCTTGTAATGCCGACAACTCAAGATCCAGCATAAAATCAGACATATTGATTAAACCAAATGCAATTTTACCGGCAGCCCCAGCCACACCTAAATCCACATTTAAGTTATCAGGACGTTGAATATTATAACGACCATCCTCACTTGGTGATTTTAAATCCCACAGCGTTTGATCACTACCACCAACCAAAAGATCATTATTGGTTGCAACACCTTTCGATACTACACCCCATTTCACACCCATTTCTTTGGTGAAATCTGTTGTCGCGCGTACAATACGAGCTTCGATCATGACTTGTTTTACAGAAACATCCAATAAATCAATCATCTTGCGAATTTGATCAATTTTTTGAACTGTATCGTTAATGATCAATGTATTGGTACGTGGATCAATTGAAACTGTACCACGTGGACTTAATAATGACCCGACACTGTCCCCCAATGGGTCAGTTGTTGAGTTTGTATTATTACCATTAGAAGAACGACTGTTACGACCTTCAGTAATCAACTTTTCAATATCTTCAACTTTGGCATAGCTCAATTGAATATATTCGGTTTGCAATGGTGCCAATTTCACACTTTGTGCAATGGCTTTCGCCTCTTCTTCTTCGGCTTTAATCAATTCTGGAACCGGTGCAATCCAAATTACATTTCCGTTGCGACGCTTATCCAAATTCTTGGTTTTCATTACAATATCAAGCGCTTGATCCCAAGGCACATCTTTTAAGCGTAATGTAATATTCCCTTGAACTGAATCCGAAGTCACCATATTAATGCCGGTAAAATCAGCCAACAATTGTAATACGCGGCGCACTTCAATATCTTGGAAATCGAGAGAAATCTTATTGCCTGTATATTTCGGTGTACGATTTTGGCTGCTTAAGCCTTTTTTCTCTTCTGGACGTTTTAGACTGATCGTTAACTTACCATCTGTTTGATAAGCCATATATTCGAAGCTACCGCTCGATTGAATGGAAATTACACCATTCGACTTATCATTATAAGCATCTACTGTAGAGACAGGCGTCGCAAAATCATTAACGTTTAAACGGCGCACCAAATGCGATGGAATTTTGTTACCGAGGAAACGCACCACAACTTTGCTACCTTGCTGTTGTACATCTACTGGTGTATCTGCTGTTTTTAAATTCAGTACAACTTGTCCCTCACCTGCACTACCGCGCTCAAAACCAATATCTTGCAGTCCTTGTTGTACTGCTTGATAAGCGACAGGCGCTGGCGGTGTATACGCAACAGGCTGCTGATAAACAGGAGCTACTGGAGGTGGTACAGGTGCTGCAACTTGCTGACGAACCACTGGCACAGGTGGAGCGGCAGGTCTTAAAACCGTAGGCGTTGGTGCAGTTGGTTTCAATACCTGCTGTGCTGCAACAGGAATCACAGGTGTAGGCGTTACAGGTGTCGCTGCCACAGCTGTAGCCGTAACAGGTGTAACGTTATTCGTCAGATTAGGACGTATAACTGGCTTTAAAACACTTGGTTTAGTCGCTGGTTCTGGTGCTTTGGCTTGGGTAACCACTGGCGCCGCAGGTATTGCCACTTTCGCAGAGTTCGGATTATTTATTTTTAAAATAAAGGTATTGCCTTCAACACGTGTCGTGTAGCTCCCCTTCTGCGTTAAATTGACAGTTAACCGTGAACGCTGATCATTAGAAATGACTTCAACTGAGTTTGCTTCAGTGGTCGACACAGGTATTTTAGTATTCGCCAGTGTTTGACCTGCCTGCATAAAATCCAAAACGAGTCGAGATGGATTTTCCAATTGATACGATTGTGGCTGTGGAGGTAATCCGTTAAACATGACACGAATTTCTGTTCCTTGACCTGGCACCTGCAAAGGCACAATATTAGTCATCGTAGTTTTAGCCGCCGCTGCCTGCATAACAGCTATAGAAACAGTGGTCATAGCGAATTGACGAAGAAAACGGTTCATATAATGTCGATCCCCACCCCAAAAATTTTGCATACTCTTTTTCATTGTTATTCCTTATCTCGTCTTAACCAACAGGCCCAAGCAACACTAAGCTTCTTGGTCTTTCGATATAACCATCTCGACCATCTGAAACAATTTCAATCAGATCGATTTGAGTCGGCGTTATCTTCACGATGCGCCCTTGGTTCATCCCCATGTAATTACCACGTTGCACACGTTCAATCTCACCATCAGGGGTTTGAATCAAAGCGAGAATCTGGCCATTGTTACGTTTTAAACTTCCTTTGAAGTTTAACGTTTCCAATGCATAGCTTTCTAAAGGCTGTGGTTGACGATTAAAATTAGGATAAACACGTTTACCCGACATGATTCTTAGCTCTGTTGCCAATGAGTTTGGCAAGAATGGACTTCGAAGTTGATGCGCCGAGTAAAGAAAATTTGGAACTGGATTAAATACAGGTGCCGGTTCTATGGGTAAAGGCGGCTGGCTACGAATATTCGCCATTTCTTGATTGACCGCATCAATACGCGAATCACATCCCACCATAGTCGTTGCAATAACTAATCCGCACAAAAGCTTAAATGATTTCATTATTGTCCTCCTGCTGGCATATCAGCTGGTGGAACAACCGCTGAACCTACCGTATCTTCAGTCGATGCAACATAACGATATGTTTTGGCTTTTAATGAATAATTGATCAGTGGAATATCAGATTTTTTATCTGTACTTGGCGTCGCTGTAATCACAAAATCATGTAACGTTACGATACGCGGTAAAGACGCAATTCCACTCACAAAACGCCCAAATGAATGATAATCACCTGTCGTTTCTATCGAAATTGGCTGCTCAATAAAGAATTCTTGAGCCACTTCATTTTCGAGACGGATATTTTTAAATTTGAGCCCTGAATTCACACCTGTTAAGTTGATGTCCTCAACTAAACTTGGAATTTCTGTTTCTTTTGGCAATTGTTGTAATTGCTCATTGAAATTCATTTCCATTTGTTGCAACTGTGCTTGGTATTGCTGCAAATTACGGAGCTTAGAATCCTTTTCTTTAAACTCTGTCAGTAAATTTGCCTCTTGTGCTTTAGCAAGATCAATGGATTCAAGTTTTGGTTTAATCACCAAAAAGTAACCAATAGCACAAACAAATAGGAAAATAAAAATCCAACAGGTAATTTTTACAGACAGTGGCCAACTACCGTAGTTATTGGAGTCCAAAGTATTAAATTGCTGAAAGAACTTTTCAACAGTCATGGACTTCTTTTTTGGTGCAGTGACATCTGAATCAAAGTCATTTAAATCATTACGACTCATGGTGCACCTCCCACATTATTCGCGTCCATCTCTGATGTCGGTTGAGCAATCGCACCCAAGTCGACAGTCACGATAAATGTACCGTATGACTCTTCAACTCGAGGGATTACCGAACTTGGTGCTTTTTCCTTCACTTCTGGCGCAGCCAAGAATGAATTCATAAATGCATTTCGGTACCACTGGGAAGCTTCTAAACCACGTAATAACTCTGCTACCGCATTCGGACTTTCTGCTTTACCTTCGATGGTAAATTTATTACCAGTACGGGTAAATTTCGTCAGATACACCGTTTCAGGAACAACACGTACCAATTCATCTACTAAACGCACAGTAACAGGTCGTTGACCTTCAAGACCTTGAATCAGTTTCATCCGCTCAATCACTGCATTTCGACGTTCTTGCAATCCTTCCAAGGATTTTAATTGAACGTCTAAACTTTGATTGGTGCTTACAATAAGTTGGTTTGCTTGTTCTTGGTCTTGCAATTTATGATTCAAGAAGAACCAAGCTGCTAAAACCGATAAAATCGCAAGTAATACCACTGCGATACAGATATAAACAAATTGCTTTTTTCGCTGTTCTCTTAGCTCTTCGCGCCAAGGGAGTAAATTAATTTTAGCCATTAATCAAAACTCCTCAATGCCAAGCCACACGCCACCAATAATGATGGTGCATCATTTTCTATTTTTTTCAGGTCGATTTGAGGAGAAAAGCCCATTTGTAAAAATGGATTAGCAATAGTGACACGATATCCCAATTTTTGTTGCATCATTTTTGCAAGACCTGGGATATTGGCATTACCACCCGCCAATAAAATATGATCAATCTCGTTAAATTGAGAAGAAGAGAAAAAGAACTGTAATGAACGCGCTGCTTGTTGAATCACTGCATCAAGGAATGGCATTAAAACTTCTGTTTCAAAGTCATCTGGTAAGGTGTTATCTTTTTTAGCACGCCCAGCTTCATCATAAGATAAGCCATAACGATTTTGCACATCTTGAGTCAATTGCTTACCGCCAAACACTTGTTCGCGCGTGTAAATAATTTTGCCATTTTGCATGACTGACAAAGTCGTCATGGTATGACCAATATCAAGAACGCCAACAAGATTTGCACCAATCGGCAATGTATCTGCAAAGACTTCAAAACTACGTTCCAGTGCATAGCTTTCAACATCGGCAACTTTTGGGGTAAGGCCGACCAAATCCAATACTTCAATACGAGAGTCCACGTTTTCAGTACGTGTCGCAACGAGTAGAACGTTCACTCTGTTTGGATTGTTTAATCGCTCAGGAAGCACTTCAAAGTCTAAACTGACTTCGTCAAGTGGGAATGGGATATATTGCTCAGCATCCATACGAATCTGAACTTCACGCTCATCATCGCTCATGTCGGCATCCATCTCGATGACCTTGTGAATCACCATAGACGTAGGCACTGCAAAAGCAGCATTCGTTGATTGCGGATTTGCAATATTAATCGCGCGCTCTAAAGCATCAGCCACGTTATCCTGATTGAGGATGTTTTTTTCAACAACACTTCCATCAACCAATGGACTTAACCCGTAACTTTCAACCCAATAGCGACCGTTTTTAACTGATAGCTCTAATAGCTTAACAGAGGTCGAACTAACATCTACCCCCACTAACCCCTTATTTGGCTTACGATATAGTCTAAGCACAATGCAATTCCTATTATTTTTTTGTCCCCAACAACAGCACAATACAAACTAACTACACTTGGTCTAATTTTTTTGCGGATATAATAACTCAACTAACATTCCGTTAAATGAGAAGCTATACTGACCTTCTATTAGTTTGCCTTTAGCACCTATTAAAACTTACTTGTTATGAAAAAGCTATCTTGTTGTGGACAGATTCACCCTTTTTTTTTGCTGATTATCATTATCTTAGTCACAATTCCAATGGGATTTTATGGAATGTATCTCTATATTGCACCATCTTTGCCAGAGATGACTGCTTTTAAGAAGGCTCCATTATTAAAACCGCTGCAAGTTTATACAGCAGATAACCAATTAATCGCAGAATATGGTGGCAAACTTTCTGTTCCAGTTGAATATGAGCAAATCCCACAAGATTTTATTCATGCTTTTTTAGCTGCAGAAGACTCTTCTTTTTTTGAGCATAGCGGTATTAGTTTTAAAAGTTTAGGACGTGCAGTCAGTGAATCGATCACGGGTTCTGACATTCAAACTGGTGGTTCTACAATTACCATGCAGGTGGCTAAAAACTATTATTTAACACCAGAACGAACTCTCAAGCGCAAACTCACCGAAATTTTCTTAGCACGTAAAATTGAACAAAAATTATCAAAAGAAGAAATTCTTACTCTCTACGTCAATAAAATTTTCCTCGGTAAAAATGCTTATGGCATCGCCGCAGCAGCAAAAATTTATTACAACAAGAATTTAGACGATCTTTCAATTGCCCAAATGGCAATGATTGCAGGATTACCTAAAGCACCCTCTAAGTATAATCCTGTGGCCAATCCTGAACGTGCGTTAGAACGTCGCAATTGGATTTTAGGTCGTATGCTACAGTTGGGTTATATTAGTCAAATTGAATATGAAGATGCAGTATCAGAGCCTATCGCTTTGGACATGCCTGATCGCGGTATTAACAATAAATTCCCTTATGTCGGTGAAATGGTTCGTTCTGAACTCGTCAAAAAATTTGGCGATCTCGCGATCGATTCAGGATATAAGGTTTACACCACTATTGATTACAATCGTCAAGCCTTTGCCGAAGAAGCAGTTCGTGTTGGTTTAGAAAGTTATGACCGTCGTCATGGATGGCGTGGCCCAGAAGCCCATGACAAACCATTAAAAGACTTTGTACCATTTGCAAACACCTATCCTGCTGAAGTCACTAAAGTTTTAAGTAATTCTTTTGAAGCAACTTTACAAGATGGTTCATCAGTCACTGTTCCTTGGTCTGGCATGTCTTGGGCGAGACGCTATCGCAATGCCAATAGTGTGGGTGGTGCACCGAGCAATGCCTCACAAATTGTAAAAGTCAAAGATATTGTTCGTCTACGTCCAAATCAAAATCGTAGTATGTGGTCCTTGGTACAGGTGCCTCGTGTACAAGGTCAGTTAATTGCACTTAACCCAAATGATGGTTCCATTGTCGCGATCGTTGGTGGATATAATTTTTATCAATCGAAATTTAACCGTGCACTGCAAGGTTGGCGTCAACCTGGCTCTATTATCAAACCATTTGTCTACTCGCTTGCACTTGAACGAGGTATGACGCCGCATACCATGGTTAGTGATAATCCCATTACCATTGGTAAATGGTCACCACGCAATTCTGATGGGCGCTATCTGGGGATGATTCCATTACGTCGGGCTTTATATTTGTCACGTAATACTGTCTCTGTTCGCCTTTTACAAACAGTCGGTCTAGAACGTACTCGCCAATTGTTTATGGATTTTGGTTTGCAGGAAGATCAGATTCCACGTAACTACACGATTGCATTAGGAACACCTCAAGTACTCCCTGTGCAAATGGCAACAGGCTATGCCGCGATTGCCAATGGCGGTTTCCGCGTGCAACCTCACTTCATTAGCCGTATTGAGGATGCTTACGGCAAAGTGATTTATCAAGCCAATCCAGAATACGCATGTATTTCATGTATTAAATCTCAGAAGCAAGATACAACCTCTGCTGAAGCAACAACACCAGACGACGAAATTATTGAAGTTACCAATCAGTCTTTAGAGGATAAGCAACCCACTTTAACCGATGAAGAGCGCAGCCAATATCGTCAAGCACATCGAATTTTAAAATCCAGTTCAGCATTTGATATGGCGAATATTTTACGAGACGTAATTCAGCATGGTACTGGTCGCGCAGCATTAAAAATTGGTCGTGGTGATTTAGGAGGTAAAACAGGAACAACCAATGATGCAAAAGATGCTTGGTTCGCTGGCTTTAACGGCAATCTAGTCGCAGTTTCATGGGTAGGTTTCGACCAACCGACTACGCTAGGTCGTCGTGAATATGGGGGTATCGCTGCTCTTCCAATTTGGAGTGACTTTATGGAGAAGTCGCTTGCCAATACACCATATGCTTGGGTAAGTTTAGATAAAAATGCAAAAGCTCCTTTAACTCGAGAACAACGTGGTCGTGTACATACATTAAACCATGAGCAAAAAGATAAAACTCCACCTTTAGCTCGTCCAATTTATCGCCCTGCTCCAGTGGTAGCACCAACGAATGATCGCGATTTTGATGATCTACCAGATAACGATCAACCGTTAACGCCGACGTCGTCGACACCACCGGATATGAATTCAACACCACAAGTTAAACGAGATTCAATCGAAAATTTGATTAATCAAGTTCAATAACCAAAATAAAGCCCTCTAAAAGAGGGCTTCTTTTAACTTTTCTTTTTTAAAATATAGATCTGAAACTCCGCACTCAGTTCAAATTTTTCAACTTGCTCTAATTGCTCACGCCGTTCAGGTTTGGCCTTATAAGCATATGGCGTCATTGCGATAAGACACTTTAGGTCATTTTGGTTCAACACCAATGGTGCCTGAATTAAGCTTTCATCAATTAACTCAAAGTGCTCGCTCAACTGTGCTACAAATTTATGTGGCTCATGTGCCTTAACTTCTTCAAATAGTGCTTCCCGCATTTTATATAAATGTTGTGGACCTGGGGTAACAACCATTAAATACCCCGATGGTTTTAATACACGTAATATTTCCGCCTCGGGAATAGGACTAAATAAACTGGTACATAAATCGATGGTCTCGCTTAAAACAGGCAACACAGCCCCCGTACCCACAACCCAAGTGACATTTTGATTTAATTTTGCTGCTACCTGAACTGCAGTTTTAGCAATATCCACCCCCACAACTTGTATCGCTTCAGCTTCCATTGCATTGGTGTAATATCCTTCACCGCAACCAATATCTAAAAGATTTTCAATACGTAATTCTCGGATTTTAGCAACGACAGCTTGCTGTAATGGCGCATAAAATCCCGCTGATAAAAACGACCGTCTAGCTTGAACAGACTCGGGGGTATCCCCAGGATTTTTACTATGTTTATGCTGTACGACATGCAAATTCACATAACCTTGCTTTGCAATATCGTAACTATGATTACTCTTGCAGCGCCATGTTTTCCCCTCAAGCGCCAATGCCTCGCGACAAACAGGACACATCAACAGATTCATCATTTTCTCCAAAATATTTTAGCGATGAAAAAAGCCGGCATAAGCCGACTTGATCTCATTTGATTCTTGCTTAGCGCAATTTTAAGGTCATTAGACCTAAAACTACCAGCATAATTGTGATAATCCAGAAACGGATGACCACCTGTGTTTCACGCCATCCTTTCTTTTCATAGTGATGATGTAACGGCGCCATAAGGAAAACACGTTTATTTCGCATACGAAGCGAACCGATTTGTAAGAATACAGAAACTGCTTCGACTACAAATACACCCGCCATAATTGCAAATACAATTTCCTGACGTACCATCACCGCAATAGTTCCCAGCATCGCTCCAAGCGACAAGGCACCAACATCTCCCATAAATACTTGTGCAGGATGCGCGTTATACCAAAGGAATGCTAAACCTGCACCTATCATTGCAGCACAAATAACAACGAGTTCAGATGAATATTTCACATAGGGAATATGTAAATAATTTGCAAAACGAACATCACCCGCCAAATAAGCAAACACCCCTAGGCCCGCCGCAACCAATACAATTGGCATAATTGCAAGACCATCTAAACCGTCAGTCAGGTTAACAGCATTCGACGCACCGTTAATCACTAAATAAGTGAATATGATAAAACCGATCCCTAAAGGGATTACCGATAAAGGAATTGTAAGATCTTTAAAGAAAGGGATCAGCAAATCCAACATATTCGCAGTGTGTACAGGATTAGTTTGCTGAGTCGCAATTACGTAGAGTGATATCCCTGCACCCAAAGAAGCGACAGATGTCCAAAAAAACTTCTTACGCGCTGGCAAACCTGCATTGTCTTTATAACGGATTTTAATCCAATCATCCGCCCAACCTACGGCGCCAAATATCACCATCACGCCAAGCACAATCCAAACATAAGGGTTTGAAAGATCTGCCCAAAGTAAAGTTGAAATCCCAATAGAAAGCAAAATAAGGAGACCACCCATGGTTGGTGTTCCCATTTTTTTGGCATGGTTTTCCGGAGCGAAAGAACTTACCGCTTGGCCATATTTTAAAGCTTGTAACTTACGGATCATGACAGGACCAAGGACTAGACCTATCGTGAGTGCTGTCAAGACACTGAGCAGCGCACGTAATGTTAAATAACGAACCACTTGGAACGAGCTGTGATAGCCGGAAAGTTGTTCAAATAACCATAACAGCATTTAGAGTTTCTCCATCAAATCTGCCATCAACGTTTCCATATGGGTATAACGAGAACCTTTGAATAAGAAACTCATTTTTTGCGGTTGATGTGTTTCGATTAGACTAATTAAAAATGGTAGAGCTTGCTCTTGATTGAGGAAAGCTTGTAACTTTTTCCCGTACTGAGTACTACGTGCGCCTTCCTGTGTTGCTGGTGCAAACTCACCAACAGCAACAACAAAGTTGAGTCCGCGAATCGAAACCAAATCTCGCCCGAGTAAATAATGTTGTTGAGCAGCAGTCGGACCTAACTCACCAATATCCCCAATCACCATGACACGAATACCTTCTTGCTTTGCAAGCACTTCACCCGCTGCACGCATCGACGTCGGATTGGCATTGTATGTATCATCGATAAATAAAAAATCATTTTTTTGAATAAAATTCAAACGCCCCTTTGCACCCACAGCTTGTTCTAAACCCGTGACAATATCATCCAAGCTGATATTTAATGACAATGCAAATGCAGCAGCAGCCAAAGCATTTTGAACATTATGCTCACCAGCAAAAGGTAAATCCACGGGTTGGACACCTACAGGCGTATGTAATTTAAATTGTGCACTTTGTGGATTCAGCTGAATATCTGAAGCATAGACATCACCACCTTCTCCAAAACTTAAAGTTTTTGTTGTTTTCACACTTTGACGGATCTGATCTACATAATCATCAGCTGCTGGTACGATCGAAGTTTCTGAAACATGACCATAGATTTCAGATTTAGCTTTACAAATTCCGTCACGCCCACCGAACTCACCAAGATGAGCCGTACCAATATTAATAATACCCGCAACATGAGGTTGAACGAGCTTCGAGGTATAGTCAATTTCTCCTTGATGACTTGCTCCGAGCTCCATCACTGCATATTCATGATCTGGTCGAAGCTCCAATAGCATCATAGGCACACCCAGATCATTATTGAGATTACCTCGCGTGATCAATGTCGGTGCTTTGCGAGCAAGAATACTTCCAAGCATTTCTTTAGTGGTGGTTTTGCCGCTACTACCAGTTAGTGCAATAACTTTTAATTGCGCATGTTGAGCGCGACGAAATGCACCAAGCATACCTAATGCTAATCTCGTATCTGTTACCACCAACTGACAAATATCAATATCTAAAGGCCGCTCAACAATCGCAATCTGACAGCCTTTTTCAGCCACTTGTTGAACAAAGTTATGCGCATCAAAACGCTCACCTTTCAGCGCTAAAAAAGCATCCCCCGACTCCGCATGACGTGAATCTGTCAAAATACGCTTTACTTCTCCAGTCGGTTTTTTATCATTCAACCAATACCCTTGAGTAGCAGCAACTAGATCAGACAAAGCCCATGGGACAAGTGTCGCAGTACTTGTAGTAGATGTGTGCATAATGATTCCTTAGTCTGCTGGATAAGATGCTGGCTCAGTCGCATGCTGACCCTTAATGGCTGCTTGGACTTCTACCACATCATCAAACCAATGACGGACACCATCAATCTCTTGATAATTTTCGTGGCCTTTACCTGCAATCACAACAATGTCACCTGCTTTCGCTGTTTTCACTGCAAACTTAATCGCTTCACGACGATCATGAATTTCATGAACCTCTCTGTTCAAAAATTCAATTCCAGCCTTCATGTCAGCAAAAATTTGTTCTGGGTTTTCAGTACGTGGATTATCTGAGGTGAGCAATACAACATCTGCATGATCTAAAGCAGCCTGTGTCATTAATGGTCGTTTACCGCGATCACGATCACCACCGCACCCAAACACAGCCCATAATTGCTGTGAAACATGACGTTTTAATGTTTGAAGAACCTGAACTAATGCATCAGGAGTGTGCGCATAATCCACGACAAACAAACGATCTTGATCACGCAACACTTGCATACGCCCTGGCGCGCCTTTTAGCTGAGGAACTAAAACGACTAACTGAGATAAATCTAAACCCGCCTGTTCAACAGAGATTAAGCTCGCAACTACATTTTCAATATTAAAATGACCCAATAACGGACTATGCACTAAATAGCTTTGGGACTTGGTCACCAATTTAAAATGAACCCCGTCTAAACTATATTGAATCTCTTCAACACGGTAATCCGCGGGTTGAGTGGTGGAGTAAGTTAAAATTTTAGGTTTTGCTGGATTTTGCTCCGCCGCTTTGAGCATGATATTTGCGTAAGCATCATCGATATTGATAATTGCAACTTTAAGACTCTCAAACTGAAATAAGCGTGATTTAGCTTCTGCATAGGCCTCTAAAGTCTTGTGATAATCCAAATGATCGCGACTTAAATTACTGTAAGCTGCAATTTCAATTGCCGTTCCATTGAGACGCCCCTGTTCAAGACCATGGGAGCTTGCTTCAATAGCAGCAAACTTAGCTCCCTGCTGAGCATAAGTATGCAATTGATTTTGCATATGCAACGCATCTAACGTGGTATGTGTAGATGCTTCAAGGTGAGGTAAAATCCCATTCCCTGTCGTCCCCATCACCGCACATGGGTGTTTGCTTAACACCAATAGCTCTGCAACAAGCCTTGAAATGGTCGTTTTACCATTGGTTCCCGTGACAGCCAATACTCGAAGTGGATTTACTGGCTGTGTCAGTTGCAAATAATCTTTCTGCCATTGTCCCATGAGCATACGCACATTCGGAACGATCAAACTTGGCGTTAAACCTAAATCTTGTTCTGAAATAATAGCCAAAGCACCAAGATCTAGTGCCTTCTGTGCATACTCTGCAGTTTTTTCAGGTTGAGAAAGACTAGTCAAAGCAATAAACACTTGTCCCGCTTCAACTTTACGACTATCTAATTGGAAGCCATTAAATGCTTGTTGCATCCATTCTGCTGGATGATCTACAGCGTAGATTTGTTGAAATGTAATCGACATTCATCACCTATGGAATGGATTTTGGAGTATCTAAGGGTTTATCCAATGGTACGTTTAATAGTCTCAGCGATTCCTGCATTACTTTTGCGAAAACAGGTGCTGAGACAGTACCACCGTAATATGTGCCTTTTGGATTTTCGACCACGACGACCATCGCCAAACGTGGATCACTTACAGGTGCAACACCTGCAAATAAAGCTCGATATTCATTGGTCGAATAACCTTTACGGTCAGCACGTAATTTGTGTGCTGTACCCGTTTTACCTGCAACGCGATAACCTGGTATTTGAGCACGAGTCGCTGTACCGCCTGGCAATGTTGCTGTCTCCATCATTAACAAGACTTGATCCGCAATTTTAGGATCAATCATTTGTTCACCTTGAGGAGCTTTATCCAACTTGTACAAACTTAAAGGGACTTTCTTCCCTTTATTTGCCAACATGGCATAAGCGTCTGCCAATTGCAGTACCGTGGCATTGAGACCATATCCATAGGACATGGTTGCAACTTCTGAAATATTCCATTTACTTGGCGGTAAGATCAGACCTGGACTTTCACCAGGGAATTTAACAGCCGAACGCTGTCCAAAACCAAGACGCTTATAGAACGTTGGTAAAGTCGGATAAGGCAAAGACAAGGCAATTTTCGCTACACCTACGTTGGAGGATTTTTGAATAATGCCACCTAAAGTAAGCGCTCCATAATTATGCGTATCACGAATTGTATGATTACCGACACGCATCGACCCTGGCGTGGTATTAACGACTGAGTTTGCAGTGTACTTACCACTTTCAAGCGCCATCGCCACCGTTAATGGTTTCATCGTCGAACCTGGTTCAAACGAGTCAACTGCACCGCGATTTCGCATTGCATCTTTATTGGATAAACTTTTTTTATCATTCGGGTTATACGACGGCCAACTGGTCATCGCTAGAATTTCACCGGTTTTGACATCGACCGCAATTGCTGTAGCAGAACGTGCATTATTTGCTACACCTACCGCGGTAAGCTCTCGATACATAATATATTGCAATCGAGAATCAATACTCAGTGTAATATTTTCCCCAGCTTCAACTTCTTTAATAACTTCTGGAACTTGAACACGGTTACCATGCTTATCACGTACAATTTTCTGTTCGCCATTGACCCCTGCAAGCCGCTTATTCAGCTGCATCTCCAAACCTTCAATCCCTGTTCCCTCGGTATTGGTTAAACCAATGATTTGAGAGTTGGGTTGTGGTTGTGGGTAATAACGTTTATATGATTTTTCAGAATATACGCCAGCAAAATTGCGTTGTGCTAACAGAGCCGCTTGAGCAGGTGGTACTTCTTTTTTCAATACTAAATAACGTGAACGAGCTCGATCTTGAACACGCTTTTTGAGGTCAGCTCGATCCAGCCCAACTGCATCTGCTAGCTCATCTAAATTCAGGTTTTCCTGTGGTAACTGATTTTTTAATTTTCGACTGGTTGGATTCTTTTTTAACTCTTCAGTAATTTCATCAAAAGTTGCTTTAGTTTCAAAATAATGTTGAGGATCAATCACCACCTTCATAATTGGTGTACTAATTGCCAAGGGAACGCCATTACGGTCGCTAATAACCCCTCGCATCGCACTTAATTTTTCAGTACGTAAAATTTTAGCGTTGGCTTTATTTTGCAAAAAGTCTTTGTTCACAATTTGAACATAAAAGGCACGTGCAACCAATACCACAAAAAATATCAGGACTAAGCCCCACATTAAATAGAAACGCCACATATCTACAGCAACGGTTCTTTTCTGTGTAATTGGCTGCTGTTTTTTACGTGTTTGTTTTGTTTTGCTTTTATCAACCATTCAGCGTGCCTATTGATTTTTCGCGGTTTCAGCAGGAAGTGAAATCACCACAGTCTGTGATGTTGGTGGTGAATACATACGTAATTGTGTCACTGCACGTGTCCCAATCTGTGCAGTCGCTCCAAATGTCTGTTGCTCAATAAGTAGACGACCCCATTCAGCATTGATGTCTTCAAGCTCACGCATATGCGTATTGAATTCACGAAAATCTTGACGATAAGAATAGACCTGATAGACCACCATAAATGCGCTCACCATGACCATAGCGGTTAAAATGCTATAGATCAGTATTTTTTTTCGCACCAAGGGCGTTGCTACAGGTTCCTGTTGTTCTACGTCTTTTTCCTTTTTCATTATTCGCCTTTAAAATTTATTCGCTCTGCAACTCGCAACCAAGCACTTCTAGAACGCGGATTTTGTTTCACTTCTTCTTCACTCGCACGTACGCGATCAATTTTTTTCAAGCGACGAGTTTCTTTAGGTTTCTGAGGCAAGCCCCAACCATCATCCTCAGCTAAAGTCGACTCTTTTTGAATAAATTGTTTAATAATTCGATCTTCTAAGGAATGGAAACTGATGACCGCTAATCGACCTCCATTATGAAGCATATCCAGCGCTTCAGGTAAAAAAGCATGCACATCTTCTAATTCTTTATTGATTTCAATTCGAATTGCTTGGAATGTACGTGTCGCAGCATGCTTATTCTTTTCCCATTTCGGATGGGCAACTTTTACAATTTCAGCCAATTGACCTGTAGTCTCAATATAACCTGCTGCTTTAATCGCTTTCGCAATGCGGCGGCTATATCGTTCTTCACCATATTGAAAAATAATATTCGCTAAATGCTCTTCATCAACTTCAACCAACCATTGCGCTGCAGTTAAGCCTTGAGAGTTGTCCATTCGCATATCCAGTGGACCGTCTTTCATAAAGCTGAAACCACGTTCGGCCTGATCAAGTTGTGGTGATGACACACCTAAATCTGCCATAACACCATCGACAGTATCAACACCGCGTTGATTTAAGGCTGTTTTAATATCTGCAAAACTTGCATGAATAATGGTAAATCTTGGATCTTCTTGTTCTAACTGAGCAGCCACAGCCAAAGCCTGCGGATCTTTATCAAAGGCATAGACACGAGAATGTTCATCTAATTTGGACAAGAGAAGTCGAGTATGACCTCCTCGACCAAAGGTGCCATCTACATAAATCCCTGTATTACGCCCACCCAATAGAGCATCTACAGTTTCATGAAGTAATACAGAAATATGCGACATAATAACGTTTCAGAACATCTAAAAATTTAACTGCACATTATTACCTTGTTTTAATAAAGCTCCAAACGACTTTTTGTAGGTAAATTTTACTTTCTATAGGCAAAACCGTTTCATTCACTGGAATGTTCAAATAAAAAAGCCTCACTTAGAGGCTTTTTTATTGAATTTCAATTACTTCGGTATATTAACGACGGCTGTTATAAATCTGATCAAAAATCGCACCATTCACAAAATGTGCTTGTTGTGCTTTTGCCCAACCACCAAAAACCTCATCAATGGTAAATGTTTTTAACTTAGGAAATTGTTTTGAGTATTTTGCTAACACTTCAGCATTACGCGGACGATAGAAATGCTTAGCAGCCATCTCCTGACCTAATGGTGAATATAAATAGTTGATATAGCCAGTTGCCAACCATTTATTGCCATTTTTATCTACAGTACGATCAACGATGGCAACAGAAGGCTCTGTTAAAATCGAAATAGATGGATAAACAATATCAAACTGATCTTTGCCCAAGGCTTTTTGAGTGACCAGTGCTTCATTTTCCCAAGTGAGCAACACATCGCCAATTTTACGCTCAGCAAATGTCGTCATAGAAGCGCGCGCCGCAGAGTCCATCACTTTGACGTTATGGTACATCTTGCCAACAAAGTCTTTTGCTTTCGCTTCATTACCACCTGGTTGTTTGAGTGCATAACCCCAAGCTGATAAATATACCCAGCGTGGTAGACCACCTGTTTTAGGGTTTGGTGTGATGATTTCTACACCCGGCTTAACAAGATCTTGCCAATCCTGAATTTTTTTAGGGTTACCTTTACGCACCATAAAAACAATGGTTGATGTATAAGGTGCAGAGTTATAAGGGAACTCTTTTTGCCATCCTTTATTGATTTGACCCGATTTCACGATCTCTTCAATATCATTTGCCAAAGCCAAAGTGACAACGTCACCTTTCAAGCCATCAACCACAGAGCGTGCTTGTTTACCTGAGCCACCATGAGATTGTTTAAAGTTGACTTTCACTCCAGTTCTTGACTGCCAATATTGACCAAATGATTGATTAAACTCATCATAAAATTCACGAGTCGCATCATAAGATACGTTCAGGAAATCACGTTGTGCTGCTTGAGAAGACAAACTGAACGATAAACCTGTTGCGAGTAAGCCCGCTGTAAGCAAAGCTTTAAATTGAATTTTCATAGTCAAAAATCTAGATATACATAATTAAGCTAAATATATGAAATAAAATCATATTCATCAATTTAATTTGGAGATGTGATTTACGTTATGTCGCCGCCATTTTTTTCAAGCTTATGAATTAATTCATAAATCATCTTAAATACAGCCTATATTCAAATATATAGTATTTTATGTATTCCTTATAAAAAAAATGGATAGCATGTCGCGATCCATTCACATAAGTTCTAAAAATAGATTATTTTTCTGCTGAAATTTGGTCGTAAATCGCGCCATTTACAAAGTGCGTTTGCTGCGCTTTCGCCCAACCACCAAATACTTTATCGATGGTAAATAATTGTACCTTTGGAAATTTAGCACTGTATTTAGCTGCGATTTTTTCATTACGTGGTCTAAAATTATGTTTAGCTGCTAATTCCTGCCCCAAAGGTGAATACAGATAGTTAAGATATCCTTTTGCGAGATTACGATTCCCATTTCTATCAACGGTTTTATCCACGATGGCAACAGAAGGCTCAGCTAGGATTGAAATGGATGGATAAATAATTTCAAATTTATCTTGACTCAAACCTTGCGTCGCTAAGAGCGCTTCATTTTCCCAAGACAGTAAAACATCACCAATTCCACGTTCAGCAAAGGTCGTGAGTGATCCACGGGCTCCTGAATCTAACACTTTGACATTTTTGTATAGTCGTTTGACTAATTCACGAGCTTTCGCATCATTTCCAGCAGGCTGTTTAAGCGCATAGCCCCATGCAGATAAATAAATCCAGCGTGGCGCACCACCTGTTTTTGGGTTCGGGGTAATGATCTCAACACCAGGTTTGACTAAATCATTCCAGTCTTTGATATTTTTTGGATTGCCCTTTTTTACTAAAAAAACAATGGTAGATGTATAGGGTGCTGAATTATTTGGAAATTCTTTTTGCCAATTTTTATTGATATAACCTGCTTTTACAATTTCTTCAATATCATTTGCAAGTGCCAAGGTCACAACATCTGCTTGTAATCCTGTTGCTACAGCACGTGCTTGTTTCCCAGATCCACCATGAGATTGCTTAAATTGCACGTCTTGACCAGTACGTTTTTTCCAAAACTCACCGAAACTTTGGTTATATTCTTGATAAAATTCGCGAGTGGGATCATAAGAAACATTTAAAAATGATATATTCGCCTGTGCAGTCATACTGAACAACAATGCCCCAATACTCATTGTGCCCAATAATTTATTGAAAAAGTGCTTATTCATTAAAATCTCTTTTTTATTACATTTATGAATTGCACTATATTTTTTATTTACTTCAGTCACAATGTATTCAATAGATGAATTAAATCATTGTAAATATCTAAATTTTATATACATTTTATTCATATGAATTGCATTTTTATCACTTATACTCTCTTTAAAATTTACCGCATAACATCATATCTTCACCAAATCTCCATATTTTATTGATAAAAAGAGGCAAAATTTATTTCAGCTACAGGTTGAGTAACTTAAGGATTGTTGAATAACAAATTGTAAGAAAGTGTGATGCATTTGTACTTTTGTGAATTTTATGTTTAAAATGTAAACCTAATTACTCTTACAATAAATTCAAAATAGGGGAAAATTGAAATGAATTTGTTCTATTTACAAGCGTTAAGCTTAACTTTATGTGTTTTTGGTATGAGCCAGACACATGCAGCAGCGTTACAAAATCCTGCTAAATCACTACAAAACTCTAGTGTTGCTGAAAAGTCTTTAACACCTATCGAACGCGCATTGACTCAACAAAAACGTGAACGTGCTGAGAACAAACCTTCTTCAGAGATGGATCAGATTAAAGTGATCACCTCTATTAAGAATGCTCCAACGCAAAACTTCCTAGCATCGCAACACCAACAGTTTTCGCGTTTTTTACAAAGTTTATTTCCTCAGCACACATCTTAAGCACCATTTTTCTCAATCTCCCCAATTGAGCCAAATTTAGCCCAGTCCGATTTAATGAATTAATCATTAAGCCACTGGGCTTTTTGCTATAATAAAACTAATTTTTATTTGATAACTTTTTCTGGCTATGACAGTTCGTACTCGTATTGCACCATCTCCTACAGGTTTCCCCCATGTAGGTACTGCTTATATCGCATTATTTAACCTATGCTTTGCTCAACAGCATGGCGGTGAATTTATCTTACGTATTGAAGATACAGACCAACTCCGTTCAACACCTGAATCAGAAAAAATGATTCTCGATTCATTGCGCTGGTTAGGTTTAAATTGGTCAGAAGGTCCAGATGTGGGTGGTCCTCATGCGCCATATCGTCAATCTGAACGTATGGATATTTATAAAAAATATGCGTTAGAACTGGTTGAAAAAGGTCATGCATTCTATTGTTTTGCCACTGCTGAAGAATTAGATCAAATGCGTGCAGAACAACAAGCACGTGGTGAATCTCCTCGTTATGATGGTCGTGGTCTAAAACATACGCCAGAAGAAGTTGAAAGACGTTTAGCGGCTGGCGAACCACATGTTATTCGCATGAAAGTACCTGAAGAAGGGATTTGTAAATTTAATGACTTACTCCGTGGTGAAGTAGAAATTCCATGGGCACAAGTTGACATGCAAATTCTGTTGAAAACCGATGGCCTACCAACTTACCACTTAGCAAACGTTGTTGATGACCATTTAATGGAAATCACTCACGTGATTCGTGGTGAAGAATGGATTCCATCTGCACCTAAACACCAATTGCTTTACCAATATTTTGGTTGGGAAATGCCTGTGCTTTGCCACATGCCACTTTTACGTAACCCTGATAAGTCAAAACTATCTAAACGTAAAAACCCAACTTCAATCAATTACTACAAAGATATCGGTGTATTACCAGAAGCATTACTCAACTATTTGGGTCGCATGGGTTGGTCAATGCCAGATGAACGCGAAAAGTTCAATTTGGCTGAGATGATCGAGAATTTTGACATCCAACGTGTATCGCTTGGGGGTCCAATTTTCGATGTAGAAAAACTCAATTGGTTAAACGGTCAATGGATCAAATCACTTAGCCCTGCTGAGCTTTTAGATACTTTATTGGCGTGGAAGGCAGATCGTGCCAAGTTAGAAGAGATTGCTGCCGCAATCCAACCACGTATTAACCTATTGTCTGAAGCAGTGAATTGGTCAGCACATTATTTTAATCACTTCCCTACACTGTCTAAAGAACAATTCGAAAGTAAAAAGTTATCTGAAGAGCAAGTTCGTCAAAGCCTACAATTTGCAATTTGGCGCTTAGAAAGCTTATTTACTTGGAATAATGACACTGTTAGCCAAACGCTAATGGATTTAGCTGCACAAATGGAAATTAAATTACGTGACTTTATGCCTGCGTTCTTTATTGCCATTGCGGGTTCTACTGCTTCAACGCCAGTGATGCAAACCATGGTGACCATTGGTCCTGATTTGACTTTTGCTCGTCTGCGTCATGCACTCGAAATCGTTGGCGGTCCAAGTAAAAAAGAGCTTAAAGTATGGGAAAAATTGAATGAAAGCTTAAAATTGCCGAAAAATGATGCAGTTGATGAAGCTTAATTAAATTTTTTATTGACGCATGAGTGTTATATCCCTAATATAGCGCTCACACAGATTGAGCACTTAGCTTGATACCTAGATTGCTTTTATAGCATTGACTGTGTTGCCTCATAAGTCCCTATCGTCTAGAGGCCTAGGACATCGCCCTTTCACGGCGGTAACCGGGGTTCGAATCCCCGTAGGGACGCCAAATTCTAAAAAACCACTGACCTCGATCAGTGGTTTTTTTTCATCTATACATTTTTGATTTTAGTTTCGATGTTATAGAATTAAGCAAAAGAAATACGGAGCGCTCATGCAGTACCAATGCCCTAAATGTCAAAGTCGTAAAATTCTTCCTTTAGCAAGTGCCAATGCACCTGCTGTACGACCAAATGTTCCTAAAAGCTTAATCATCCTCATACCCACTCTATTTTTACTCCTATTATTGGTGATTATTAGCGTTGTACTGATGATTTTTAGTAATGGTGCTGGTGAGACACTTCAAATTGCAACTGTGATCGTATTTTTAATTGCAGTGATAGCGGGTGTGATGTTCTGGAAAGATTTACCAGATTTCAAAATTTCGATGCAAGCCTTCATGCAATCTCAAAAGAAATGGAAATGCCGTGAATGTAATCACGAATGGGAAAATTAATTGTTTATTTTCATCTCTCCTTAGAGCTCATTTGAGCTTTAAGGACTTATAATTAAATAAATTTAAATTTTATATATGAGTAGTAGACAAAACCTTCAAAAGAGCATAATTTAATGAAATAGATCTCATTTTTGCATGGATAAGCAAGGAGAACCATAATGATAATAAAACTATTTCAATCACTATTCTTTGATCTAAAACGTACTCGAACAGCTAATTTATCCAATCTCGAGCCATCCACATCCTTAAACCCTCGAAATCAAATGTGGTTATACCTACGTGATGCATTACGTGGGAATGCTGAAGCACAATATCAATTAGGTCTGAGTTACTTAAATGGTGAACTAGGTTTGGATCGAAATTATCAAATTGCTGAAAAATGGCTGAACCAATCAGCGAATGCTGGAAATGAAAATGCAAAAAGAACTCTACTTCAAGCTTATAGTCTTTTAGCATTTTCATAAAATTAATTCATAAAAAAACCAGCCTGAAGGCTGGTTTTTTTATTAGATGGAATTAACCACCAATTTTGCGATATTTCTGGCGCTTAGCCACTAGATCATCGCCATCGCGTTTACGACGGTATTCTTCGAACTCAGCATAGTTTCCTGTGAAGAATTCTGGTGTTTCACCTTCGAATGACAAGATGTGTGTTGCAATACGGTCTAGGAACCAACGGTCATGCGAGATGACCATTACAGTACCTGGGAATACTAAAATTGCATCCTCAAGCGCACGTAAAGTTTCGATATCCAAGTCGTTCGATGGTTCATCGAGAAGGATAACGTTTGCGCCCATTTGTAGAATTTTCGCAAGCTGTAAACGGTTACGCTCACCACCTGACAATTGACCTACACGCTTCTGCTGATCTTGGCCTTTAAAGTTAAAACGACCAATATACGCACGTGATGCGATTTCATATTCACCAATACGTAAGATATCTAAACCGCCAGAAACTTCTTCCCAAACCGTTTTATTGTTATCTAAGGTGTCACGAATCTGACCCACGTAAGCCACTTTAACTGACTCACCTAGCGTTACCGTACCTGTATCAGGTTGCAATTCGCCTGTCATCATACGGAATAGTGTGGTTTTACCCGCACCGTTCTCACCCACGATACCCACGATCGCACAAGGTGGAACAACAAAAGATAAATCTTTGTAAAGTGTACGATCACCAAACGATTTGCTGATGCCTTCAACTTCTACAACCTTGTTCCCCAGACGTGGACCAGGTGGAATGTAGATTTCAGACGTTTCGTTACGTTGTTGGAATTCACGAGAGTTAAGCTCTTCAAAGCGTTCCATACGTGCTTTATTTTTCTTTTGCTGACCTTTTGCATTAGAACGAACCCATTCAAGTTCTTTTTTCAATGCTTTAGCAAAAGATTCTTCTTGCTTCTGTTCTTGCTCTAAGCGGGCATTTTTCTGCTCTAACCAAGAAGAATAATTACCTTGATAAGGGATACCCATACCACGGTCAAGCTCAAGAATCCACTCAGCAACGTTATCCAAGAAATAACGGTCATGCGTAATCGCAACGATTGTACCAGGGAAGTCTTTTAAGAAACGTTCCAACCATGAAACAGATGATGCATCCAAATGGTTCGTCGGTTCGTCAAGAAGCAACATGTCTGGTTTAGACAAGAGCAAACGGCAAAGTGCCACACGACGGCGCTCACCACCTGACAATTTAGTGACATCAGCATCCCAAGCTGGCAAGTTTAACGCTGCCGCTGCTTGTTCAAGCTGGTTATTTAAGTTATGCGCATCCCAAGTTTGAATAATTGCTTCAAGCTTTTCTTGCTCTTTTGCAAGTGCATCAAAGTCGGCATCTTCAGCTGCATATTCAGCGAAAACTTCATCAAGACGAGCTAACGCATCAAGTGCTTCACGAACGCCATCTTCAACGTTGCCACGAACGTCTTTTGTTTCATCTAATGGCGGCTCTTGCTCAAGGTAGCCGATTTTGATGCCTGGTTGTGCACGAGCTTCACCAGAGAAATCTTTATCTACGCCAGCCATAATACGAAGCAAGGTAGATTTACCTGCACCGTTTAAACCAAGAACACCAATTTTAGCGCCTGGGAAAAATGATAAAGAGATGTCTTTAAGGATTTCGCGCTTAGGCGGAACCATCTTAGACACACGGTTCATCGTGTAAATATATTGGGCCACGTAGGACTCCTCTATAAAAAAAACAAAATCCGCTGTAAATACAAATCGCGGACAAATAATTAGCGAGCATTATACGATGAATACGATAAAAACATAAGCCATACGCCCGAACTTGCAAGGAATGTTACAAGTTTATTTTTTCATCAAATTCACCATTCAAAGTGCACAAGAATATGGCTTTTAAATGAGCAACATATGAGAATTTTAGATAACTTTTTCAATATTTTATAAATTTTATAATATGATTAGGGTGCTATATTCTCATTGAACAATTTTTAAACCACAAGAAGATCTCAAAATGACATATAAGGACGAAACCCTCGCCATCCATGCTGGATACTCACCTGAACCAACGACTAAAGCTGTTGCGGTACCCATTTATCAAACGACGTCTTACTCATTTGATAATACGCAACATGGCGCAGACCTATTCGATTTAAAGGTCTCTGGGAATATTTATACACGGATTATGAACCCAACGACTGCTGTGCTTGAACAACGTATTGCAGCACTCGAAGGTGGGATCGGCGCATTAGCACTTGCATCAGGTATGGCAGCCATTACCTATGCCATTCAAACCATTGCTGAAGCTGGAGACAATATCGCTTCTGTATCTACACTTTATGGTGGTACATATAATTTATTTGCACATACGCTACCAAAACAAGGGATCGAAGTGCGCTTCTTCGATTATCAAAATCCAGAAAGTTTGCGGGCACTTGTTGATGAAAAAACTAAATTAGTCTTCGTTGAGTCTATTGGTAATCCACTCGGCAATATTATTGATTTAGAGGCGATTTCCAAGCTTGCACATGAACTTGGTATTCCTGTGATTGTGGACAATACGGTTGCTACACCAGTGCTTCAAAAATCTTTTGAATTTGGTGCAGATATTGTTGTTCACTCTCTAACCAAGTACATCGGCGGACATGGTAATTCGATCGGCGGTATCATTGTTGACAGCGGTAAATTCCCTTGGGGTAAATATCCAGATCGTTTTAAAGCATTAAATACTCCCGATCCAAGCTATCACGGCGTGAACTATGTCGAAGCGCTTGGTGAAGCAGCTTATATTGCACGTGCTCGTGTCGTGCCATTACGCAACACAGGTGCAGCGATTAGCCCACAAAATGTTTTCTTAATCCTACAAGGTTTAGAAACATTAAGTCTACGTATGGAACGTCATACTGAAAATGCTTTAAAAGTTGCTCAATATTTACAAGCTCATCCAAAAGTAAAATGGGTAAATTACGCAGGATTACCTGATCACCCGCAGCATGCTTTAGCTCAGAAATACGTTAAGGGCAAACCTTCAGCAATTCTTTCATTTGGTGTACAGGATGGTTTAGCGGGCGGAACTCGCTTTATTGATGCCCTACAATTATTCACACGATTGGTGAATATCGGTGATGCAAAAAGCTTAGCATGCCACCCAGCAACCACAACGCATCGCCAACTGAATGAAGAAGAGTTAAAAGCTGCTGGCGTTTCTACGGATATGGTTCGCTTATCTATTGGAATCGAACATGCTGACGATTTAATCGCCGACCTAGAACAAGCGCTCGCTCAAGTTTAATCTTGGTAATACATTAGAAATAAAGCCTCATGACTGGGGCTTTATCCTCATTTACCATATCGTCTTTTTCAATTATTTTATTCGTATTACCACAATAAAAAATTAGAGCATTTACTCTAATTTTTACAATAAATTCATAAACTTATGCCATGGTTTATTTTCATTTTTCCACTATGCTGATTTGTATGACACGTTTAAAAATACGTGTTCCACAATTCATTGCATTTACAGGGAGAATGAAGTGAATAAAAAATTAGAACAACGTTTTAAAAAACGTGTCCATGGAAAAAATATTCTGATTACAGGCGCGTCCAGTGGTATCGGTTTAACTGTTGCACATCAATTGGCTGCGGCAGGTGCGCATGTATTATTGGTGGCACGAACTGAGGAAACTTTACAACAAGTAAAATATGAGATTGAGCAAAAAGGGGGAAAAGCTGACATTTTTCCTTGTGATTTGAATGATATGAGTTCAATCGATGCTGTAACGCAACAAATCTTCAATAGCGTCACACATATTGATATTTTAATTAATAATGCAGGTCGTTCGATTCGCCGTGCAGTCCATGAGTCCATCGACCGTTTTCACGATTTTGAACGCACGATGCAACTCAACTATTTTGGTGCTGTTCGCCTCATTTTAAATATCCTTCCACATATGATAGACCGTGAACGTGGACATATTATTAATATTAGTTCAATTGGTGTATTAGCCAATGCTACACGCTTCTCTGCATATGTCGCTTCAAAAGCTGCATTGGATGCATTTAGCCGTTGCCTATCAGCTGAAGTACATGCGCATAATATCGCTATCACCTCGGTCTACATGCCTTTGGTCAGAACGCCGATGATCGCTCCAACTAAAATATATAAATACGTGCCAGCACTTTCACCGAATCAAGCTGCAGATTTAATCGCTGGTGCTATTGTGAACCGTCCAAAAAAGGTAGCGACTGGTCTTGGAAAACTTGCATCAATTACTTATGCAATTGCACCTGATATTAATAATAAATTGATGTCGATTGGATTTAATTTATTTCCAAGCTCTACTGCTTCTGTCGGTCGCCAAGAGAAATTAAAAATTGTACAGCGTGCATATGCCCGACTATTTCCTGGCGAACATTGGTGATCGAACAAGTTAATTTAAGTACTTTGTGAGATGATCTTGTTACATTTTCACTGTGTGATTTTAATTATTCTTTAAGAATTAAATGCCATGATCAAAACATAAAATAGGAGTTTGTCATGGCTCAAATTTATTTTTTTAGATTATTTTTTCTAGCAGTTGCCGTTTTGATTTTTACTCAAATCATGAGCATGATTATTCAGCAACATTACTCATTCGACACCTTATTACAGCTAGGTTTATTTTTAATTTTGCTTGAGCTGGGATTCAACATAAAACCAGCCGATGCTCAAAATAAAACTGAATTGGATCAACAGCAGATGAATCATGCCAAAGCACCAAAGTCTTATGCATATCATTTGTCAAAAATAGGTTTAGGCACGATCGCATTCAGCTTGATCTTACCGAATCTTATTTAGTGCTAATCATGATTGGGTTCAAATATAGGCGTAAAAAAAAAATCGAGATCATTCGTTAGGCGGCAGAGTTATGTTATAAACCTTGCATCTTATTGATTTTATGCTTTGTACTTATGCGTGGTTTAGCTTTAGTGCTGCAATGTGCAGCCATCGCATTTGCGATATTCCTCATTTATCAAGTTACTCTCGGTTTTTATACTCAAGAATTTAAAGTTTTAGACGTTGTTGCTGATGTGGGCACTATTCTCATCTGTATCGATCTTGCCGTATTCTTGTGGCATAGCCGCCAAACTAAAGCTGCCAACCTACAAGACTATGCACAAAAGATCGAACAATCAGTTCCAAAATTCGTAAAAATTTCACGAAAATTAGGTCATCTCGGGATTTTATTGATCTTAACCAGCTGGATTGTCCCCATGATTAATGGATAAATTAAAAACCTCCCATTTGGGAGGTTTTTAATATCACTTACTGATGAAATGAGACCATTTAAGATAAAAAGTTGACTTGACCAGATTTCACATCATAGATTGCGCCAACAATCCCAATCTCTTTACGCTCAATCATGTCTCTTAGCGTGTCACTATTTTTAATAATATAATTAATATTATTTCGCACATTTAACACGGTTACAGCATCAATAAAATTGGTTGTAAGTTGATAATTACTCATATCATTTTTGACTGTTTCTGCCGCCTGCATAATCGGCTTCAAGAAATGCTGAACGTTCGGTGTATCTTTCAGTTGACTCAAATCCACCTTTTGCTCAAATAAATTACAAGCAGATCCTACCGCTCCACAGTCCGTATGCCCCAATACCACGATCAGTTTTGAACCCTTGGTTTTACATGCGAACTCTAAAGACCCTACGACTTTTTGACCAGCAATATTTCCAGCAATACGCAAACTGAATAAATCACCGATTCCTACATCAAAAATGCGCTCTGTCGGTGCTCTAGAATCCATACAACCCAACACTGCAGCAATAGGGTGTTGCCCTGCATTTGACGTAACTTGAATTTGGCGAGCAATATTATGGTGTAAACGCTGATGATTAATAAAACGCAAGTTCCCGTCTTTTAACATCTGTAAAACTTGATCAGGACTGAGCTGTTTTTGGAGTTCTTGCGTACTCACATCAAGATCGAGCTCGTCCTCTTTTATTTCAGGATAATGTGCTTTAAAACCCTGTAAATTAACTTTTACCCCCTGCTTTACCGCCACTTCACTTTGAAAGTCCTTAATAATTTGATAGATATCTGGATCAATATAATAGGTATTGGATGCATCGATTAGCACCGTTTCATGCGGTTTAATTTTTTCTAAAGCGGTGACGAGTGCGGCACGATTTAAAAAACTTAAATTCGGTGCTAATTCAATACGGGTAAGTGAGCCATGCAAATGTTTTTCATGGATCACACGTACACCACGGTGTAGATGACTCTGTAAGATAATCAATAAACTGATCACTAAACCAATCATGATGCCTTTCAGTAAATCAGTTGCAATGATTGCAACTACCGTGACAATAAAAGGTAAAAATTGTTTCCAACCCTGCGCATAAATCCGTTTAAATAGGCTTGGTGTTGCCAATTTAAATCCAGTCAAGATTAAGATTGCTGCCAATGAAGATAGCGGTATCGCATTGATCAATGGGGTGAGCGCCGCCACTGCAACAATCAGTAAAAAACCATGAAAGATTGCAGAAAATTTAGTTTTAGCTCCACTGGTTGCATTCACTGAACTACGAACAATGACTGATGTAATCGGCATACCACCGATCAATCCTGACATAGAGTTTCCTACCCCCTGTGCAAATAATTCACGATTCGGTGGTGATGAGCGCTTTTGTGGATCCATCTTATCGGCAGCTTCTAAATTTAACAGTGTTTCAAGAGAAGCCACCACCGCTAAAGTAATTGCACCCGTATAAATTAAACTATTATTCCAATACGAAAAATCTGGAAACTGGAAAATCGCTTCTGAACCAGAAAAGATATTCGGAAGATTAATCAATTGTTGAGGGTTTACTGCATATGGAGAGCCGATTTTCAACATGATAAAGTTGAGAAGTCCAGCAAATATCACCGCAATCAAGGCTGAAGGCAGCGGCAGTTTTTTTAATTTACTACTATCCCACAGTAGAATTAACGCAATACAACTCAGACCAATTAATCCTGAGCCGATATCAATATGACTCAGCACAGATTGAATTGACCATTGATCAATCAAAACAAAGCCTTTGACGTCCAAACCAATCAATTTGGGTAATTGACTGATAATCAGTAACAGACCAATCGCGGCAAGTAATCCCAAAATCACATTGGTGGGTACGAAATTTGAGAAAACACCTAACCTAAAAATACCAAATAATATTTGTAAAATTCCAGCTAAAAACAATGTGAACAAAAAGGCTTGATAATTACCTTGAAGTAATTCAATTTGGGTCAATACGATCGCCACTAAGCCTGCAGCGGGACCAGATACACTGATATGTGAGCCACTAAAAAAACCAACAACGATTCCACCAATCACGCCAGCAATGATGCCTGAAATGAGTGGTGCACCTGATGCATGAGCTATGCCCAAACAAAGCGGAAGTGCAACAAGGAAAACAACCAGACCTGAGAGCAAATCACGACTATAAAATCGAGGTTTCAGCTCTTCATTTTGAGATATACTCATGTTTAATTTCTCTTAATTATATGACTTATAAAGTTAAAAATAATTTTGAAGTGATGAATTGATTATTAAGTTTTTCTTATTGTTTTATACCATCTTAAAGTTTATATTTAAAATAAATCACCTTGATGTTCTTCATTTATTTAAAAACATAAGCATAAAAAAACCTCCCATATGGGAGGTTTTTTACCTGATTAAAGATTACTTCGAACCTTTAACCCCTGCTTGTAATAATAATGCACCTAAACCACCAATCTTCTGTTCTTGTGGTTTCTGCTGCTGAGGTTTTTTCGCATGTTGTGGGCGATCACCGTGTGGACGTGCTTGCTGAGGACGCTTAGCATGTGGTTTACGCTCACCACGTTGCTCTTGCTGACCATGAGTTTCACGACGTGGCTGGCGCGGTGCCTTCGCAGGTACTTCAGATCCTGCAGGACGCATCGATAAATTCACGCGATTACGTTCCACATCAACTTGTAACACACGCACTTGAACAATTTGCCCTGGTTTCACAAACTTATGTGGATCAGAAATAAATTCATTCGCTAGTTCTGAAATATGAACTAAACCATCTTGATGAACACCAACATCAACAAATGCACCAAAGTTCGTTACATTAGTCACTACACCTTCAAGCTCTAAGCCTTCAGTCAGCTGTGAAACCTCAGTAATGTCATCACGGAACTTCGCTGTACGGAACTCTGGACGGGGATCACGACCTGGTTTTTCAAGCTCCGCCAAAACATCTTGGATCGTTGGTAAACCAAATTTGTCATCAACAAACTCTTCAGGTTTAACCTGACGAATGATTTCAGTATTGCCAATAATATCTTTTACAGTGGTCGCTTTCGCTTCAACAATCTTGTTGACTAAACCATAAGACTCAGGATGAACTGCTGAAGCATCCAATGGCTCTGAACCGTCTTGAATACGTAAGAAACCTGCAGCTTGCTCAAAAGTACGCTCACCTAAGCGTGGTACTTTTTTCAAATCTTGACGATTATCAAAACGACCATTCTCTTTACGGTAGTCTACAATTTGCTGTGCTATAGATTTGTTTAATCCTGCGATGTAACCCAAAATCGCTGAAGATGCTGTATTCACATCTACACCAACTGAGTTCACACAGTCTTCCACTACAGCTTCAAGCGTTTTTGCCAAGCCTGTTTGATTCACATCGTGTTGATATTGACCTACACCAATTGATTTAGGATCAATCTTCACAAGTTCAGCCAATGGATCTTGTAAACGACGCGCAATAGATACTGCACCACGAATCGATACGTCTAAATCTGGTAATTCTTGTGAAGCCAATTCAGATGCTGAATATACTGAAGCACCTGCTTCAGATACAGACACGCGCGTTAAGTTAAGATCAGCATGAGCAGCCATCATTTCCGCAACAACAGCTTCTGTTTCACGACTCGCGGTACCGTTACCAATAGCAATTAGCTCAACATTGAATTCACGACATAAACGTGCCAATTCATTGATCGACCCTTCTTTATCTTCTTTAGGTGCGAATGGATAAATCGTGCTGTGTGCCAATACATCTCCAGATGCATTCACGACAGCCAATTTCACACCTGTACGGATACCAGGATCCACACCTAAAGTAGTACGTGAACCTGCTGGTGCAGATAAAAGTAAATGACGTAAATTTTCTGCAAATACTTGCATTGCTTCTGCTTCAGCAGCCAAACGCTTTTCTGTCAGAAGTGAATGCTCAATTGTAGGGCGGACTTTGCCGAGCCAGAATAATTTTGCAGTTTGCTTCAGAAAATCTTGACGGGCTTGAGGTTGAACTTGATCAAGATTGTATTCAGTTTCAATGCGCGCCAAAGGAGCATCATTTTCACCATCAACTTTTAGACCGAGTACATTCTCTTGACGTCCACGTAACATTGCCAATAAGCGATGTGATGGAACTTTGTTTAAATTTTCAGAAAAATCGAAGTAGTCACGGAATTTTTTACCAACTTCTTTTTTCTCTTCACTAGCAACTAAGCTTTTTAACACTGCTGTTTTTGCAAACATCGCTTTAAGCTCTGTCGTAAGTGCAATATTTTGTGCCCAGTCATCAATGAGAATATGTTGAACAGCGTCTAATTGACTTTCTAAATCAGGATAATCTTCATGATTAAATCCTGCTAAAGCTTCTGCAGGTTCAACATTTTCATTATAGATTTTTTCAGCGATTGGGCCTAAACCAGCCTCTTTTGCTTTAAATGATTTACTGGTACGTTTTGGACGATACGGTGCGTAAATTTCTTCTAATGCATTTTTTGTTTCAACGGCATTGACGCGAGCTAACAAATCATCCGTGAGTTTATTTTGTTCTTTCAGTGATTCAATGACCTTTTCACGGCGTTCAAATAAATCACGAAGGTAAGTTAATCGGGTATCCAGTTGACGTAACTGCGTATCGTCTAAGCCTTGAGTTACTTCTTTACGGTAACGTGCAATAAATGGAACACTAGAACCTTCATCAATCAGCTTAATGGCAGCTTCTACTTGGTTTGGACGTACGGCAAGTTCACTTGCCAACTGCTGAACTAAGTCAGTCATCGTGTTAAATTCCACAAGGATAAGGACTAAAAGTTAGTGATTATAAAGACCGAGACTATAAAATCCACAATTGTTTTGAATATTTGCAATGAAATTTTAAATAAAAGTCTAAATTTTTCTGGTTTTATCTCCCAAAGAAAAAGCTTCAGGTGAAGTCTCTGATCAATTATGTGAGTGTAATGCCTCATTGTGTCATCACTTTGACAATCAACTAAAACATTTAACTCTTTAAAATCACTTTATTTTTCTAATTTTGATGTAAATTTCTTGCTTTCAATACCACTTCAAATTAGCTTCATATTGAATAGCGATTTTATTTTAAATTATTTGCCTAAAAACAGGTCAACACTTGTTGTGATTTGGTTTCAAAACACGCTTAAAATTGTAATTTTGAGCAATTTGATACATAGTCTTAACAAGAACTTAGGCATTATACTGAGACAAATGAATATTTATAAATACAACTTTTAAGGGAGTGCATCATGAGTTTAGTTGTACCTGCTGAAAATACTGATGTAGTACACAATGACACTGACAGAGTTGAGCGCATTCTGGTCGTCGACGATGATGTGCGTCTTCGTACCCTTTTACAACGGTTTTTAGAAGATAAAGGTTTTGTGGTTAAAACCGCACATGATGCCACGCAAATGGATCGGTTATTACAACGTGAACTTTTCTCGCTCATCGTTTTAGATTTTATGCTTCCTGTAGAAGATGGTTTAAGCATTTGTCGTCGTTTAAGGCAGTCTAACATCGACACGCCTATTATTATGCTCACTGCACGTGGTAGCGACTCTGATCGTATTGCAGGGCTTGAAGCAGGTGCTGATGACTATCTACCAAAACCATTCAACCCAAATGAATTGTTAGCTCGTATCCGAGCTGTACTACGTCGACAAGTGCGTGAGGTTCCTGGGGCACCAAGCCAGAATGTTGAAGTGGTTTCATTTGGTCCTTGGTCACTCGATCTATCGACTCGAACATTGACTCGTGAGGGTCAAGTGGTGACCTTAACTACTGGTGAGTTCGCAGTACTCAAAGCATTGGTGCAACATCCTCGTGAACCGTTGACACGTGATAAATTAATGAATTTGGCACGTGGTCGTGAATGGGGAGCAATGGAACGCTCTATTGATGTTCAAGTCTCTCGTTTACGTCGTTTAATCGAGGAAAATCCGGCTCGTGCACGCTATATTCAAACGGTGTGGGGTGTGGGATACGTATTCGTACCAGATGGTGCAGAATAATTTTTAAACAATGGACTCCGCCATCAATGATGTCGGGGTCTTTATTTTATGTATTGAACAATTACATGCACTTATTCTTTTTAAGCCCAAATTCTCAGGTTAGACCGTGAAACTTGATCCTATTGACCCACAAAAATTTAATGAGTTTGTTGCGTATTCAGAGCGAAAACGAACCAAATGGGAACGCTTTCTTGACAAAATCAAGCCGCGCTCCGCTGCAATGAGAACAACAGTTTTAGTTGTTTTTGTGGTGTTCTTTAGTCTGTTTATGTCACTTTGGTTTTTTTGGAAAACCCTCTATTTGCCAGAGATTCAACAGCATGCACGCTACCTTGCAGTTGAACTCGAAATTATCAACAACCCTGACCTTCGAATTTTTCATGGTGACACTGAACTTGATGTTGATACATGGTTAAAACAGCGTGTTGGAATTGAATACGTTACAGACCCTGCTGCATTCCCCAACCAGCGTGACAAAGTCATCGCTGAATTCTTTACGAATCAAGTTGAAAAACGATTAGCCAAAGAACTCGACGTACCTGAAGTCACTGTCTATTTCCAATTTAAACCCAGTCCACGTATTTGGATTCAAACTCCAGAAATGAACGGGAATTGGGTTCAAGAGCCGTTAAAAACTTATGCGAATTATAGCCCCGAATTGATTTTGGCATGGTTTCTTGGCGTACCGCTGATTTCAGCCATGATTATCTTAACTTTAGTGAGACAGCTCAATCGCCCACTACGCCGACTTCAAAATGCAGCAAATAGCTATAGTAAAACTGGAAAAGCCCCCTATCTTGAGACGAACCACGGACCTTTGGAAATCCGCCAAGTCAACCAAGCCTTTAATCATATGATTTATACATTGGAGCTCACTGAACGTGATCGTCAAATTATGTTGGCTGGTATTTCACATGATTTAAGAACCCCGCTCACTCGAATTCGACTGAGTGCCGAAATGATGTCAGATGATGACTTCTTGAAAGAAGGCTTAATCTTTGATGTGGATGATATGGATGCCATTCTTAATCAGTTTATTTCTTACATGCGTGATGGTTCAGATGAAGACCTGAAAGAAACCAATATCAATACCCTTTTGCAAGAATTAGTTATTCAGTTTAAACCCCTGGATATTCGCTTTGAACCAGAAGAACTCCCACTAATTACTGCTCGTTCGCTTTCCCTCAAGCGCTTAATTGGTAACTTAATTAATAATTCTAAGCGTTATGGTGCTGAACCCATTGAGCTAAGTGCGAAAGTCGAGGGAGATCATCTAAAAATTTGTGTTGCTGATCACGGTGCTGGAATCCCAGAAGATCAAATTGAAGACCTTATGCAACCTTTTGTACGTGGTAATGAAGCACGAACAATCCAAGGGAGTGGTCTTGGTTTAGCTATTGTGAAACGAATTGTCGATATTCATGAAGGTGAATTAAAAATTCATAATCGTCCTGAAGGAGGTCTTGAAGCGGTCATTCTACTGCCCCTTTCAACACCTCAAGTTGCTGATATTTCAACCAATAGCACCTTAGATAAAATCAGGCAAACCATCACCGAACGATTTTGATGAATGGTGAATAGTTGAACGGTTGAATTGGTTTAATTATTCACCACAATGAAAATTAAATATAAAAAACAATATCTTATAAACCATAATATATCTTTATATCCGCATTTTTTGAAAAAATTAGACCTTAGCCTAACAGGTATGCAAAATGGCTCGCTTGATCGGTACAATCGGTGCCAGATCCAGAATATCAAGAGAAGAGTAAACCATGTCTTTAGATCGCATTCGTTTAGAGTCACTTCATGAAAAAGTCATTTCAGCTGAACAAGCTTCAACGTTTATTGAAGATGGCATGACCGTAGGTATGAGTGGTTTCACGCGTGCTGGTGAAGCTAAAGCAGTTCCATTGGCATTGGTAAAACGCGCTCATACAAACCCTTTAAAGATCACTTTAATCACAGGTGCGTCTTTGGGTAATGACTTAGATAAACAGTTAACTGAAGCTGGCGTATTGGCTCGTCGTCTACCTTTCCAAGTCGACAATACTTTGCGTAAGGCGATCAATAAAGGCGAAGTAATGTTTATTGATCAGCATTTGTCAGAAACTGTTGAACAAATGCGTAATAAACAATTGAAAAAGCCTGATATTGCAGTCATCGAAGCTGTAGCAATTACTGAAGATGGTGGCATCATTCCAACTACTTCAGTAGGTAACTCAGCAAGCTTTGCAATCTTTGCAGAAAAAGTAATTGTTGAAATTAACACAAATTTAAGCCTAGCATTCGAAGGCTTGCACGATATTTATATCCCATCTTATCGTCCGACACGTCAGCCGATCCCACTCACTCAAGTCGATGAGCGTATTGGTACACATGCAATTAATATCGATCCTGCTAAAATTGTTGGCATCGTATTTAACAGCGAATTCCATGATTCTCCATCAACAGTGACTGCACCAGATGATGAGACTCAAGCAATTGCAAACCACTTAATCGAATTCTTTGAAAAAGAAGTCGCTGATGAACGTCTTCCTAAAAATTTAGGTCCATTACAAGCAGGTATTGGTTCAATTGCCAATGCGGTATTAACGGGTCTTAAGGAATCGAATTTTGAAGATCTCATCATGTACTCAGAAGTACTTCAAGACTGTACTTTTGAATTAATTGATGCTGGTAAAATGAAATTCGCTTCTGGCTCATCAATTACACTTTCTGCCCGTTATGGTGAAAAAGTATTCAATAATCTTGAGCAATACAAAGACAAACTTGTATTACGCCCTCAAGAAATTTCAAACCACCCAGAATTGGTACGCCGTTTAGGGATTATCGGGATCAATACTGCGCTTGAATTTGACATCTACGGCAATGTGAACTCTACGCACGTATGTGGTTCAAAAATGATGAATGGTATTGGTGGTTCAGGTGACTTCGCACGTAATGCGCATATCGCAATCTTCGTGACAAAATCAATCGCTAAAGGTGGTGACATTTCATCTGTAGTGCCAATGGCATCTCACGTAGATCATACAGGTCATGATGTAGACGTTCTTGTGACTGAACAAGGTCTTGCTGATTTACGTGGTCTTGCACCGCGCGAACGTGCACGTGCAATCATTGATAACTGTGTTCACCCATTGTATAAAGATGCATTAAACGACTATTTTGATCGTGCATGTGCTAAAGGTGGACAAACCCCTCACCTACTTACAGAAGCGCTCTCTTGGCATTCTAATTTTGAAGAAACAGGTCATATGTTATCTGCACCTGCTGAAGCAAAATCTGCATAAGTATGAATTTGAAAAAAGCCCTGATATTCAGGGCTTTTTTTATTTCAACGATTCTAAAATACTTTTAAATCATCATGATAATTGACATAAACCAATAAAATAGGCAGGATTGAATAAGATACTTAAATGTGAACCAGTTTACATTTTATTAATATTAAATTACACAAAATCACACTTTTATAGCTGAACTTTACACATAATTTAAATATTATTATTTCATAGCAAGATTATGAGTGAACAAATAATAATAACAGCGTACTGTTTCATCAGTTTTCCTTCCTAGATTTCCCCCAAAATCTAGGAATTTTTTTGTCTATATGTTTTACAGAACTCAAGTTTAGTGTACGCATAAAAAAACCTCGATGTTCGAGGTTTTTGTGTTTGAGACGAATTCTATTTTAATGATTACCTTGAACTTTTTCCTCAATCTCTTCCACACTGGTGTGACGAACATCGTAGCCTTTAGCCATATAAATCACTTGTTCAGAAATATTACGCGCATGGTCACCAATACGCTCTAGAGATCTCAGCACCCACATAACATTCAGAACACGAGAAATATGACGAGGATCCTCAATCATGTAAGTCATTAATGTACGTGTAGCAGATTGGTATTCACGATCGATATCTGCATCAGCCAACAATACTTTTAGTGCTTGCTCTGCATCAACGCGTGCAAATGCATCCAATGCATCATGAATCATTACTCGAACTTGGTTACCGATATGACGTGTTTCCATATAACCACGAGGTGACTCACCTTCTTCACATAGATTTTGGGCTATACGTGCAATTTTAGCTGCTTCATCACCTATACGTTCTAAATCGGTATTGGCCTTGCTCATTGCAATCACCATACGGAGATCACTTGCAGCAGGATGACGGCGTACTAAAATCAAAGTCAAGCCTTCATCAATTTCACGCTCATAGCGATTTACCGTATTATCCTGAAATTGGACATCTACAGCCAAATTCACATTGGTGTCTAAAAGAGCATGAATGGCATTAGCAACTTGTTGCTCAACCAAACCACCCATCGCCATAAATTTGGTATGGACATCTTGCAAATCTTCGTTAAATTGAGAAGAAATATGGTGGCTAAGTACAGGATTATTAGAGCTCAAAGTCTTATTACTCCACACAGCGTGAATAGATTGAAATTTTTGCCATATTAAAGCATATCAATTGTGAATATTTGATGACAAAACAATCAATTTATTCTATTTTTCAACTAACCATGCATTCATTTGACGAAGCTCATTTTCATTCAATTGCCCCACAGAAGCCTTCAACCTCAACACATTCAACACATAATCATATTGAGCATTCACAAAATCTAATCGCGTTGCAAAAGCATTTCTTTGCGCAAGCAACACATCAACCATACTTTTAAGCCCTTCATCATACTGAGCTTGGGATGCTTTCGCGACTAATGCTGAAGAATCCATGGCAGCTTTGCGCGCTTGCAATGTAGCACTATCCATATCAATTTGTAGGTAAGATTTTTTAGCATCTGTGGTTGCTTTACGTATCGCAGCTTCTAATTGGCGTTCCGACTTTTCAACATTTTTTTTCGCTTTATCAATATTAATTTTAGTTCTTCCACCGGTGTAGGCATTCCAGTTCATTTCTACACCCACCTGATCAAATTTCCCATCACTTGATATAGCTGTTTGTGGTGACTGTTCACTATAACCATAAGTGACTACTGCTTCGACTTGAGGATAAAGCGCCGCTTGCTCTACACGTCGCTGATCATTGGCATATTGACGTTGCAAACGCGCTTGTAGAATTTCAAGATTCTGTTCTTGAGCTAATTTAGTCCATTCACTCATGATATTCGGTACAGGCTTTTGATACTCGAAATCATCACTTAAAACAGCGAGCTTTTCTTGGTAAGGTCCAATCAACTGAGCAAGTTGCTCTTGTGCCAAGATTAATTGAACACCTGTCGCAATTCGATTTGCTCGCGCATTTTGATATTGTGCATTCGCTTCGCTCACATCGCTTTCAGCAACTAAACCTTCTTTGAGTTTGGCATTCATCATATTGAGCTGCTCGAATAATGCTTTTTCTTCTTGAGCGTTAGTGAGCGTTAAAGCCTGTTGACGTAGTACATTAAAATAAGCTTCAGAGACATTTAATATATGTTGTTGCTGTTGCTGTTTTAAAGTGACTTCACTCAGTTGAACTGAGGTTTTTACCTGTTTATATCCCTGCCAAGCATCCATTCTGAAAATGGGTTGTCGTGCAGTAATCGCAATTTGACGAGTGGTCGATGTCGATGCCAACAGGTTAGAACTATTAAAAAAAGGATTCGATTCTGTACTTGAACGATTTACATCTTGGTTTTTACGCGTCACATTTCCTGAAACGGTTACTGTCGGCAGCAAATTACCTTTTGCTAAACCTATATTTAACTGATCAGCCTCATACTGCAACACGTTGGCTTGCCAATTTGGATCGGTTTGCTTTGCTCGCTCATAGGCTTCAACGAGGTTCAATGCAAAGCTCATCGGGCTAAGCGCAATTAAACTGACTGCAAGTAGAGTTTTTTTCATGATAATGACTTCACAGTACCTTAAGCATTTGAATAACAAGTAATTAGAATAGGATGTTGCAAATATAATCTTTAATCGAGCTTTTTACGTATCAATTTTATTATTTTTTCATTTAATCCGGAGAATTATTTTGAATTATGCGCATTGGTGTATGTTTTTTATACATTACTTTAACGCTTGATTGCGAAGCAACTACAATAAATTTCACTGTACGGTTTTAAAATAAGTGAAAATCTATTTGCGCCTCATTTCACACTTTAACTGTATTTTGATATCTCAATGAAGTCATTTTTGCACACGTTTAAGCCCATTCGTCAATTATTGACTCTTATGGTCGTAAGTCTTGGCTTAACTGCGTGTCAAAAGCCGATTTCCGAAGAAATTCCTACTGAATCTCCAAACCCAACCCAAAACCAGAACACCACACCTGATCTCAACCTCATTTGTCAAAAACTCAAAAAAGAAATGCTCGGGATAACTGCTCAACGGACTACATTCGCCATTGAGCAAATCAATCAAGATATTCGACTTTGTCTTCCCTTAATGCCATTTCAGGAACAGAAAGAATTGATCGGTTTGGCAGACATCATGTATAGAAATTTCTTAAGTATAGATCGATCAGCTGATCAGCAAAAAGCTTTTGATTTATATGCTCATGACCAGTCGCAATTTCCGACGATTCAACAATCACAAATTGAAAAATTACATCCACGAGATCAATATTTACTTCGGCACAAGGGTCAAGCATATATTGATCTCGTCGATATTAACCACCAAGCAACTTATCAAAGAAACCCATACTATTTAGCACGAGTATTTGCCCCCTATTTCCCTGAGGCAGAACAAGCATTTATGCAGGAACTTGCTGAACAAAATCAGCAAGCACAATTTGAAGATCCTCATTTTCATCTTGAAGCACAAGAGATTTCTAGACGTGCCCAGTATTGGGAAAATTATCTAAAAAAATATCCTCAAAGCAGTTTCCGTTTAGATGCAGAGTACCTTTACCATTTTTATTCAAATCTATTATTTAAAGGTCTCAAACATGATCCTGTTTCTCATGATTTTGAAGGACGTGTTGAAATTACTCCCGATGCTTTAGCTGAAATCGAACAACTCGCAAATATGAAAAATAGTCGTTTAGCAGATCAAGCGAGACTTTTCTTAAAATTTATCGAACTGGATTCACAACAAAAAAGTAAATTAACTTCAAATCAGACTGATGAAAATCCGCAAGTTCTTATACAGCTAAGTCGCTATTTAAACTTAAAAACTGTTGATCTTGAAAATCGTCGTAATTGCTTTAAAGACGCAATTTGTTATGCATCCTAGTCTGATGACTTTAATCTGACTTTATATGTTAATATTTTGGCATCGCTTGACGGAGCGCGAGTAATAACTCGCTGAGATCACCTAAAACATTGTTTTGATGGTGAGTACCGTTGAACCTGATCAGGTTAATACCTGCGTAGGAATCAAGCCATCTAAAAACTTTGTTCTCGGTTATTCATTCAGGATAATTCCGCCACCGTTTTTGGTCGTGCTTGATTCGTTGATGTCATTCATAAGGATCATTGCAATGAACCAATTAACGAATCTTTCAAATACAGATCTCTCTGCTCAACATGAGCAAGATGCTCAAGATCTCACCCGCATTTTACCGGCGTCAAAAAAAGTCTATGTTCAAGGTTCTCGTCCAGATATTCGCGTACCCATGCGTGAAATTGCACTCTCTGATACACCAACGGGCTTAGGCGGTGAGTATAATCCTGCCATCATGGTGTATGACACTTCAGGTGTTTATACCGACCCTGAGATTCAAATTGATTTAAATCGAGGCCTACCAAACCTCAGAGATACATGGATTGAAGAGCGCGCAGATACAGAACAACTCGCGACATTAAGCTCAAAATTTGGGCGAGAACGTCTTCAAGATATTCGTACAGCTGGCATTCGTTTCGCACATATCCAGAAACCTCGTCGAGCTAAACCAGGACATAACGTTACGCAAATGCATTATGCTAAGCAGGGTATTATCACGCCTGAAATGGAATACATTGCGATTCGAGAAAACCAAAAGCAACGCGAAGGTGTGGATACTCGCCAACATGTTGGTCAAAACTTTGGTGCAAAAAATTTATTAGAAATTACACCTGAATTTGTACGCCAAGAAGTCGCTGCAGGTCGTGCCATTATTCCTGCCAATATCAATCATCCTGAACTCGAACCGATGATTATCGGACGAAATTTCCTAGTGAAAATCAATGCCAATATTGGCAACTCAGCACTGGGTTCATCCATTGATGAAGAAGTAGCAAAAATGACATGGGCAACACGTTGGGGTGCTGACACCATCATGGATTTGTCTACAGGTAAAAATATTCATGAAACACGCGAGTGGATTATTCGAAATTCTCCTGTACCTATTGGAACTGTTCCGATTTATCAAGCATTAGAAAAGGTGGATGGAATCGCAGAAGATCTTACATGGGAAATTTTTAAAGACACTTTAATCGAACAAGCTGAGCAAGGGGTTGATTACTTCACGATTCATGCTGGTGTTTTATTGCGCTATGTTCCTCTCACAGCCAATCGCTTAACGGGCATCGTTTCACGCGGTGGTTCAATCATGGCACAGTGGTGTCTTGCACATCATAAAGAAAATTTCTTATACACCCATTTTGATGAAATCTGCGAGATCATGAAAGCCTATGATGTCTCATTCAGCTTAGGTGATGGTTTACGCCCTGGGTGCATTCAAGATGCCAATGACGAAGCCCAATTTTCCGAACTACGTACATTAGGAGAATTAACCCATCGAGCTTGGGAACACGATGTACAAGTCATGATCGAAGGTCCTGGTCATGTTCCTATGCATATGATTAAAGAAAATATGGATTTACAACTTGAGGTTTGCAAAGAAGCACCTTTTTATACATTAGGACCATTAACAACAGATATTGCACCTGGTTATGATCATATTACTTCAGCAATTGGTGCAGCCATGATCGGTTGGTATGGAACAGCGATGCTTTGTTACGTAACACCTAAAGAGCATTTAGGTCTACCCAATAAAAAGGACGTCAAAGATGGCATTATTACCTATAAAATTGCAGCACATGCTGCAGACCTCGCCAAAGGACACCCAGGTGCTCAAGTCCGTGATAATGCGCTTTCAAAAGCACGTTTTGAGTTTCGTTGGGAAGATCAATTTAACTTAAGTTTAGATCCTGATACAGCACGTAGTATGCATGATGAAACCATGCCTAAAGAGGCACATAAATCAGCGCATTTCTGTTCGATGTGTGGACCTAAATTTTGCTCAATGAAGATTACCCAAAATGTGCGTGAATACGCTCAAAATCAGCAGTCTGATAATCTAGATCTCAAGTTAAATCAAGAGATTGAATCAGGTCTCAACGCGATGAAAAATGAGTATCATAAGCAAGGACAAAAGTTGTATCAGAAGCTGTAAAAATTAAAAAACCTGTTTTTCTTTAATGCAATCTCAGTTAGGATGAAATAAATTTTTGTCCTAACGTATACGAATGAAAATTCTAGAAAAAGCCACCTACAATAATAAAGATTTTAAGGTCCATTCTCGCGAATCCCTTTATCAAGGATTCATTCGTATAGAGAAAGTGAGCATCACACATCGTTTATTTGGTGAGAATACTTATACCCCAACAATTCATCGTGAATTAGTGCATCGTAAAGAAGCTGCTGGTGTACTCATCTACAATGATGCGCTCAAGCGCTTTGCACTGATTGAACAATTTCGAATTGGTGCAATCGATGATCCTATCTCCCCATGGCAACTAGAAATCATTGCAGGCGTATTAGATGGCGATGAATCACCTGAAACATGTATTCAGCGTGAGAGTTTAGAAGAATCTGGTTGTGAAATTCGTAATCTGGAACATTTATTTACCTTCTACCCTTCTGCTGGTGCGTGCGATGAAGTTTTTCATTTGTATGTTGCAGAAGCAGATCTTCCTGAGCAAGGCGGTATTCATGGTATGCCAGATGAAGGTGAGAATATCCAACTGCATATCTTAGCTTATTCAGATCTTGAACCATTATTGGCATCCAAACGATTGTGTAATGCACCTGTCATCATGGCTCTGCAATGGCTCAAACAGCACATTGCTACTACCTCTATAGCGCTGAGGTAATTTATGACGCCTTTAATCAAACAGAATAAAAATGATCAGCTCATTATCCAAATTACCGATACCCATCTCATGGATCATCCTGACACGCCGTTTGTTCAGATAAATCCTGAACAAAGTTTTCATGCAGTGATCAATGATATTTTAAATCGCTATCAAGACATTGATGCGATTATTCATACAGGTGACTTGGCACAGGTACCACATGAGGCAACTTATCAGCGATATTTGAGTTTCATGAAAAATTTGAATATTCCGTTTTATCAAATTCCAGGCAATCATGATGATGCCGAATATTTTCCTTTTGCAGCGCCTGATCCTATACCGGCCGTGTTAACTTTCGGAACGTGGAAAATCGTCCTATTAAATAGTGCTGTGCCCCACAAAGTAGATGGTTGGATTAAAGCAGAACAATTGAATCATTTATCAATGATTCTTCAGGAAACACAGCAGCACCCAGTCATTTTGGCGTGTCATCATCACCCACTTGAAATGAATTCCAAGTGGATTGATCGACACATCTTAAAAAATTCAGATCAATTGACACAGATCATGGCAGAATATCAACACATTCAAGCAGTGATCTTTGGACATGTGCACCAAGATTCGTTGAATGTCTGGAAAAATATTCAATTTTTATCAACGCCTTCTACCTCTGTTCAGTTTAAACCAAAGACTGAAGATTTTGCCTTTGATGACCTTGCACCAGGCTATCGCAGCCTGCTATTGAAAGCTGATGGTAGCTTTGAAACACGTGTTCATCGCCTACAAAATTTTGCGCAAAATATTAATAAAGAAATTTCAGGTTATTAGCTTTTCTTTTAAAGTGTTTTGGATTAAGTTATCTGTCCGAATGGAATCTGAACAGTCCAAAACAGATATTCATAGCTTTCATCTTTGATAAAAAATCTATATGATGACGCCCCCGATAGCAACAATCTATCGGAAGCGATAAAAACACTTGCATATCACCATATTTTTTGCGTACGCAAACACGCATATGATGAGGAATGCCCTTTATGGCGAATGACAACCAAAATCAAGTCTTGGAAGAAAACAACGTAGTTGCTGAAAAAGTAAAACGCGTGCGTAAGACCAAGCCAAAGACTTCCGAAGGCGGTACTACAGCGAGTCTATTTGGCATCGAGCCTTATCAGCCGAAAAAAAATGAAGAATACATGTCTGAAGGTCAACTTGAGCATTTCCGTCAAATTTTATTGGCATGGAAAGACGAGTTAATGTCAGAAGTGGATCGAACATTAAATACAATGCAAGATGAAAATACTGCATTGCCTGATGTAAATGACCGTGCAACGCAAGAAGAAGAGTTTGCGATTGAGCTTCGTACTCGTGACCGTGAACGCAAGTTAATTCGCAAAATTGAACAATCTATCGAAGCAATCAAAAATGATGACTATGGTTTCTGTGAAACCTGTGGGATCGAAATTGGCTTACGTCGTTTAGAGGCTCGTCCAACAGCGACGCTTTGCATTGATTGCAAAACTTTAGCTGAAATTAAAGAGAAACAAAATAACGGTTAATCATGTTATTTAATAATCCTTCCCTAACCCCTCCTTTGATAAAGGAGGGGGACAACAGGATGGCTTATGTAGGTCGGTTTGCGCCATCGCCAACCGGCCCTCTTCATTTTGGATCACTCATTACAGCTGTTGCAAGCTATTGTGAAGCAAGATCTCATGCAGGCAAATGGGTTGTACGAATTGAAGATACAGACATCCCTCGCATATATCCTGGTAGTGAAGAACATATCTTGTCATGTATTGAAGCTTTCGGTTTCGAGTTTGATGACGAAATTATCTTTCAAAAAGACCGTTTAAACATCTATGAATCTGTCTTAAATGATCTTCAGCAACGTGACCTCACCTATGCCTGCCAATGTACACGCAAAATCTTAGGCTCTAATCATATCTATAGCGCTACTTGCCGCGATTTAAAACTACCACACGATCAACAAGCCATTCGGGTTAAAACATCAGACGAGTTGATTTGTTTTGAGGATCTTTTACAAGGTCAGCATTGCTCTAATTTGACCAATGAATTAGGAGATTTTATTCTTAAACGTCGCGACGGTATTATTAATTATCAGCTCGCCGTGGTTGTGGATGATTATCTACAAGGAATGACTCATGTTGTGCGTGGTGCTGATTTGCTAGATAACACTGAACGACAAATTTGGTTAGGGCGATTATTGGGCTACCCTGAACTTCAGTATATGCATTTGCCCCTAGCAATGAATAAAGATGGTACAAAGCTTTCTAAGCAAAATTTAGCTGTAGCACTTGATCTCACCCAAGCCCCCCAACTCTTGAACAAAGCTATTCACGCATTAGGACAAGATCCAGTTGATCTAGATCAACCAAATCGCATGCTTCTACAGGCAATTCAACAATGGGATCGTAAGAAAATTCCAGTTGGCACCACCATACAAGGTGTTTTTGAATAGTGTCCATACAGAATCATGCTTGTTATTCAGCTGAAAATGTTTTTGAATTCCATTTAGATAGATTAATCAGGAGTTCATTATGTTTTTTATTTTTGGGGTAGGACCTAAAACCATCAAAACGGAAAAAGGGCAATTTCTATGCCCAGTCTGTCGTACATATAGCAATTATGAAATTAAACAACAACGCAATTATTTTTCTTTATTTTTTATTCCATTGATTCCACTATCAAAACCCAAATCTGGTCAAGTCACCTGTTTAAACTGTGGCACACATATGCCAACGATGGTGTTGCAGCAAAATAGTACTCCACCATCATCAGATTTGAATGCTTAAGATACAATCGTGTATTTTAAAAACTAGATACTTCCTTGGCCTGATTCTTTTCTTGGGTTGTTGCTTCAATTTTCAGCATTAAACTGACCATGACAGCACACATAATCAGAGATGAACCACCATAACTAATAAATGGTAAAGTTAAACCTTTAGTTGGGAGCAGCCCCATATTCATGCCAGCATTTACCATAATTTGCAGAACAAAAATAATGCTAATCCCGTAAGCCAAATAACCCGCTCTCAAAAATTGATGCTGAATGGCACGATGCCCTATTCGAATACACGCACCCACCATAAGAAATGACAGTGCGAGAACAACCGTAATGCCCATGAAACCGAACTCTTCTGCCAAAATAGCCAACATAAAGTCCGTATGCGCCTCAGGTAGATAAGACATTTTTTGAATACTATGGCCTAAGCCTACCCCTAACCATTCACCACGTCCAAAGGCCATAAGCGCATTTGAAAGCTGATAACCAGAACCTAAAGGATCTGCCCATGGATTGGTAAAAGACATTAAACGCTCGAAACGATAAGGCTCGAACACAACCAGCACTACAAATGCCATGATAATGGCACCCAATGCAATACCAAACTGGATTAGTGGCGCACCTGCAAGAAAGAACACCCCTAACATCGTTAAGGCAACCACTACCGTTGCACCTAAGTCAGGTTCAGCAATAATCAAACCAACTGTACATAGCATTACTGTTGCTAATCGTGCCAGCCCTTTCACATTATTCCGCACTTCTTCTGCCCGACGGACAACATAATCTGCAGTAAAAATAGCCATCATCACTTTCGCAGCTTCAGTAGGCTGGAAGGTAAATCCTGCGATTCGAATCCAACGCGTCGAACCGTTCACTTCCGAACCGACTAATAACACCGCGACAAGCAATGCCATAGTCATCATCCATAACGGAAATGTGTTATTAAACCAGGTATTTAACGAAACACGATAAACCAAAATTGCTGCGACAAACGCAACCACGATGGATATGGCATGGCGGATGACATAGTGGAATGGATTTTCATGCAATCTTTCTGCGTAAGGCATAGAAGCTGAACCAACCATCACCGTTCCAATACAGAGCAGTGCAATCACACAAAAAATTAGAACATTCCTTGATGTAATTTCACTTGGAATACGTGGTAACCAACGTTGGTAAATTTTATTCACTTTATCAATCGTTGTCTGAGCTGACTCAGCCATATCTTCGTCCTTATTGTTCTTCGTGCAGCGCATTCACACAAGCAACAAATTGATGTCCGCGTTGTGGATAGCCAGTAAACATATCAAAACTTGCACATGCCGGCGAAAGCAATACCACATCATGTTGCTGTGTATTTGCTTGGCATAATTTTACTGCTTCTTCTAATGATGTAGCGTGAAGAATTGTGGTTGTGCCTTGAATTGCTTGTTCAATCACTGGCGCATCTTCACCAATGAGTACCGCGAGTTTTGCAAATTCCGTTAATGATTTTCTTAAAGCAGTAAAATCTTGCCCTTTACCTTGACCACCTAAAATGATGGCAACTTTAGCTTTCTGTACTGCGATCGCCGCACCTAAGCCGTCTAATGCTGCTAAGGTTGCCCCAATATTTGTACCTTTTGAGTCGTTATAATAACGAACACCTTGCACTTCTTTGACAAATTCGCAGCGATGTTCCAACCCCTTAAAGGTTTTCAAAGTTTCCAGCATGACCTCTAATGGTAGACCTATCGCTTCACCTAAAGCTAAACACGCAAGTGCATTTGCGACATTGTGTGTCCCTTGAATATACATCTCAGAACTTTTCAATAAACGTTCACGCCCCCTTGCTAACCACATCGTACCATCAGTATCTCTGAGTACACCATACTGATTCATATCTGGTGCATTGAGCCCAAAACTCTGCATTGGCGTTGCATCAGGTACTAAAGGACGTGTCAAAGAGTCATCCCGATTGAAGACCACTTTCTTGACACCTTGAAAAATACGATGTTTGGCAGTGTGATATCCCATCATATCGCCATGACGATCGAGATGGTCTTCGCTCATATTTAAGACGACAGCAACTTCAGCATTTAAGTTCGATGTAGTTTCTAATTGGAAACTGGATAGTTCTAAGATATATAGCTCTGGATCATCTTTGGTTAAATCTAAGGCTGGACGTCCTAAATTCCCCCCTACAGCGACTTTTTTGCCTGCATATTTCGCCATTAAGCCGATCAAGGTGGTCACTGTACTTTTTGCATTAGAACCTGTTATTGCAACAATAGGCTTTTCAGTCGCACGTCGTAAAATTTGAATTTCACTGACAACAGGAATGCCTTGTGCAAGTGCTGTTTGAATCACTGGCAGTTTAGGATCAAGCCCTGGACTGATAATAATTTCCTCAGCAGACAACAACATTTCTTCGTCAAATTTCCCAAAGCTAGTTTGGACTTCAGGTGGAATTTGATCATGTCCAGGTGGAGAGGTCCTCGAATCTGTTACTGCAACGTGATAGCCTTTTTCATGTAGAAAATTTACCGCAGCAACACCCGAAATTCCGAGTCCTGCGACAACTTTTAATCCACCACGCTGTATTAACATTTCTGCCCCATATTTTAGTCTAATTAGAAACTGCCGAAATGTTAGCACTTTGCTGCTTTGAATGCTTTTTTTGATTTCATAATCTTGACATTATTTTGTGTCCATGCGTAAAAAAACCGCCAATTTAGGCGGTTTTTTTATTGAAGTAAACTACTTCCATTTCACAGCTTGAGGGTTTAACTTGGGTGTTTCCTTGTCTGAAACAGGACAAGCGCAATTTCCGCCACATCCAGCAGTCATTTTGGGTTTAAGCCACTTTGATAGTGCCTTCCACCCTTTTCTTTCCGTGGCATCTGACAATTTCATAAAGACTGAATTTGACGTCTGTGGAAAAACCTTTTTGAATACGACCAATGCACTCCAAAGGACCAATGCCGTAATAATTAGAATTTCAATCATCTCAGTCTCCTCAACTCTTCAGATTTAAGCTAACACGCTGGTCGCGACTTGATAGGTCAAGAACGACATAAAGTACGCTAAACCAAATAAATAGACGGTCATCAAGCCAACTGTCTTCCAAGAACCTGTTTCGCGTTTCACTGTCGCTAATGTCGCCAAACAATGTGGTGCATAAATGAACCAGACCAAAAGTGATAATCCTGTTGCTAAAGACCAGCCCAAATCCCCACCACTACTAATCAGTGATGCCAAGCCTTCCGACATCGCATCCTCATCAACAGCAGACAAAGCATACACCGTGCCTAAAGCAGCAACGACAACTTCACGCGCAGCCATGGCTGGAATTAAGGCAATACAGATCTGCCAATTAAAGCCTAATGGCGCAAAGATTGGTTGCATCAAATGACCTAACATCCCCGCAAATGAATAATCAATCGCAGGTAAGGTTGCACCTTCTGGTGGTTGTGGGAATGTGCACAAGAACCACAACAAAATAGAAAGCGCAAAGATGATTCCACCGACTCGCTTCAAAAAGATTTTTGCTCGATCAAGCAAGCCAATCCACACGTTTTTCAAATCTGGAAAACGATAGCTTGGAAGTTCCATCAATAACATATGTTGAGATTTATCTTTTTGGAAAAACTTCAACACAAACGATACGATCAGTGCACTCACAATCCCTGCCATATATAGACCGAACAGCACTAAACCTTGAAGGTTAAATAGTCCCCAAACCGTTTGAGAAGGCACAAAAGCTGCAATCAACAACGCATAGACGGGTAAACGAGCTGAACAAGTCATCAATGGCGCAACAAAGATCGTGGTCAAACGGTCTCTTGGATCACTAATAGTCCGTGATGCCATGATTCCAGGAATTGCACACGCAAAACTCGACAGTAATGGAATAAATGCACGTCCCGAAAGACCTGCTTTATACATCAACTTATCAAGTAAGAATGCCGCTCGGGGTAAATAACCTGATTCTTCAAGCACCAAGATAAAGAAGAATAAGATGAGAATCTGAGGCAAAAAGACAACTACACCACCTGCACCCGCGATAATTCCATCAACCACTAAACTATTGAGTAATGGATGTGCAATATTCTCACCAACGACTTCACCCAACCAGCCAAAGAACGTCTCAATACCATCCATGAAGGGTGCCGCCCAAGCAAAAACTGCTTGGAAAATGATGAACATCATCACCGCTAAACTGAATAGACCAAGTACTGGGTGCAGAAAGATTTTATCGAGAAAAACTGAACGTTTATCATCAAATTCAACAAATTGAACGGCATCTTTGACAATCGCTTCAACTTTGTCGTGATCAGATCCTTTCAAACCTGTCAGCTCAGTTTGAGGAACAGCATATTTGCCATGATCTAGCGCATTCATCAGGTTTTCAATACCTGAGCGACGCACAGCAACCGTTTCTACAACTGGAATGCCTAAGCGCTCAGAAAGCTTTTGGGTATTTATTTGCATTCCACGACGACGAGCTTCATCCATCATGTTAAGTACGAGTAGCATTGGACGACCCAATTGGATCAACTCCAAAACTAAACCAAGGTGCAACTTCAGATTGGTTGCATCAACAACGCATAAAAATGCATCTTGATGACCTTCTTCCGCAATTTTCCCATAAACAACATCACGGGTGATTTCTTCATCTGGACTAGTTGCGTCTAAACTATACGTTCCTGGCAAGTCTAAAACACGAACCGCTTTACCTGAGTTTAGCGTGAAGTGACCAATTTTTCGCTCAACGGTTACACCTGCATAGTTACCTACTTTTTGGCGTGTTCCAGTCAAATGATTGAATAATGAAGTTTTACCACAGTTAGGATTACCAACAAGGGCAACACGCAACGCATCGCTCATGCCGACACTCCTTCTATTTCAATTTTTTGTGCTTCATTTTTTCTTAAGGCAAAGCGAGTAAAACCCACTTGAATGAGAATTGGATCGCCGCCAAACAGTCCTTTCGTAATGACTTGTACTTTAGTTCCGGAAACAAATCCTAGCGTTTCTAAACGACTTGCCACCATATCTGTAGAAGTACCATCTACAGTGCGATGCACTTGCGTAATGATGGCAGATTGTTTGACTTTCAAATCAGATAAACGCACCGTACCTAACCCTAAAAAATTTTGAACAGTATACATACAAATGAGAATTATTACCGCACTCTCATCAAGAATGATTCGCATCTTCTTATAACACATCGACATGCATAGAAAATTACACTACATTAGATAATCTCAATTAAATCAATCGAATTTCCCAATCGAATATCCCTATGATTAATAAGAAACCTCGAGTTCCTGCACCCATTCAAATTCCAGAACAACTTTCGTTCTTACACGGATTTCGAGATTATTTAATCGCTCAGTCTGTTAGTCCGCACACCCGAAATGCCTATCTCACAGATTTAGTCCAATGCAGTACTCTGTTAACCAGCCCCATGAACTTATGGTCACATGATGATATTTCAGATGTACTGATTGAGCTCACCAAACAAGGAAAAAGTCCTCGATCAATTGCTCGCACTTTATCGGCACTTCGGTCTTTCTATAAATTTTTAAGAGAGCAAAATTTAAGAACAGATAATCCTATAGCCGCACACAAAACACCCAAGTTAGGACGAGCGTTACCTAAAGATTTATCTGAGCAAGATGTTGAATCACTCATTCAAGCACCAGATACAAACACAGCGTTAGGCTTGCGTGATCGCACGATGCTTGAAGTCCTTTATGCTTGTGGTTTACGCGTGAGCGAACTGATTAATTTAAGAATAGATCACATCAATCTCAATCAGGGTTTTTTGCGAATCTTGGGCAAGGGAAATAAAGAACGTTTAGTTCCTTTGGGGCAAATTGCTGTGGAATGGATTGAAAAATATTTAGCAGAAGCTCGTCCACAACTCTATAAAAGTGCTACAGATTACTTATTTCTGACCCAACATGGCGGGATTATGAGCCGTCAAAACTTTTGGTATGCCATCAAACGTTATGCCCTCCAAGCAGGTATAGCGACAGAGCTATCCCCCCATACATTAAGACATGCTTTTGCAACTCACCTGCTCAATCACGGTGCAGATCTCCGAGTGGTACAAATGCTCCTCGGGCATAGTGATTTATCGACAACACAAATTTATACGCATGTTGCACAAATTCGCATGCAACAACTTCATGCTCAGCATCATCCCCGTGGCTAAGTCATCGATCTGACTTTTGTAGCACTGAGCTATAATTTACGATTTGAGAATATTTTTTGTTATGCTTAGCGCAGTAAAAATAATGCTGAAAACTTTAAAAGGGTTGTTTATGTTATTTACCCGTTCGAAAATTTTATTCGCTTCTACCCTTGCAACGACGCTTTTTATGAGTGCATGCTCCAAATCTGAAGACACACAAAAATCAGATGGTACTTTAACGGCAACTGCTCCAGCAACCGGCCAAGCATCAAATTTAACTGAGCGAAATGCGCAACAACGCTTGATTCAAAAGTTAGAGAAAAATTTTAAAACCGCAAATATCAATGCCAAAATTATCGACATTAAACCAACCGAAGTACCAAATCTTTACTGGGTCAATTTAGAGGGTATGACTGCGGTATACACTACTGCAGATGGTCAATATATTTTCCAAGGTGATTTACTACGTTTAGGTAATAAAAAAGTTGAAGATATTGGACAATCCTTCCAGTCGGCATTGAGTAAAGGGTTACTAAGCCAGTTAAAAGCTGAAGATCTCATTATTTATCCAGCTAAATCTAAAACCAAACATATCGTTTACGTTTTTACAGATATCAGCTGCCCTTACTGCCATAAATTGCATGAACATATGGATGAAATCAATTCTAAAGGAATTGAAGTTCGTTATATCGCGTGGCCACGTGGAGAACAGTATTTCCCAGCAATGGAAAGTGTCTGGTGTAGTAAAGATCGTAAAACTGCATTTGATCAAGCTATTGCAGGTCAACAATTAAACAATACCAACTGTGAAAATCCTGTTAAAGATCAGTACCAAATGGGTTTAAAAATGGGTGTAAATGGAACGCCTGCAATTTACAGCTCAGAAGGTGTTTATCTTGGTGGATACATGACAGCAGATGAAATACTACGTAGCTTAAATAACTAATATTTATGAGATAAATTACTGCTTTTTATACATCAATATTTAACTCGATTGACCCTAGAGTCTGCCTCTTTTTTTAGCTATGATCTAGGTTCAATAAAATTTTACATATTTTTTGGAGTGTGACGTGAAACCAGTTCGTCTGGCAATACTCGGTCTAGGAACCGTAGGTGGTGGTGCCCTTAAACTATTACAAGAAAACGCTGCTGAAATTAGACGTCGCACCGGTCGTGAAATTCAAATTACTTATGTGGGTACTCGTCGCCCTCGCCCAGATTTAAATCTTCCAGACTCAGTTAAACAAAGTGCCGACCTTCTTGATATCGTTCGTCAACCTGATGTTGATGTTGTTGTTGAAGTCATGGGTGGTATTCACCCTGCTTATGAAGTCATCAAAGAAGCAATTGTTCATGGCAAACAAGTTGTCACTGCAAATAAGGCGCTTTTAGCTGAACATGGTAACGAATTATTTAAACTTGCTGAAGACAATGCTGTGCAGATCGCCTATGAAGCAGCTGTTGCTGGCGGTATTCCAATTATCAAAGTAATTCGTGAAGGCTTAGCTGCCAATAAAATCGAATGGCTTGCAGGCATCATTAATGGCACAGGCAACTTTATCCTAAGTGAAATGCGTGAAAAAGGGCGTGCTTTTGCGGACGTTCTGAAAGAAGCGCAAGAACTAGGCTATGCTGAAGCAGATCCAACCTTTGATGTAGAAGGGATTGATGCTGCTCACAAGTTAACCATTCTTGCTTCTTGTGCATTTGGTATTCCACTTCAATTTGATAAAGTTTTTACTGAAGGAATTGGTAAAGTTACTGCACAAGATGTGAAGTATGCTGAAGATCTTGGCTTCCGTATTAAGCATTTAGGTATTGCACGTCGTGCAGAAAAAGGCATTGAATTACGTGTTCACCCAACGCTCATTCCAGATGATCAGTTGATCGCAAATGTAAACGGCGTTAAAAATGCTGTTCTCGTACAAGCGAACGCAGTCGGCCCAACTTTATATTATGGTGCTGGTGCTGGTGCTGGTCCAACTGCTTCTGCCGTAGTCGCTGACGTTGTCGATATCGTTCGTGACATTTCTTATACTGAAGACGGTGCTGGAACTATTCCACAATTAGCCTTTGAAGCACTCACAGACTTACCAATTCTAAGTCGTGAAGAAATGACAACGGGTTACTACATCCGCATTAATGCTGAAGATCAAACAGGTGTACTTGCTGAAGTTACTACGATCTTGAGTCGTGCAGGAATCAGTATTGATGCCATTATGCAGCAACCTCGCTTAAAAGACCTTATTCCTATCGTGATTCTGACAGATCCTATTGTTGAATCAAAAATGGATGAAGCGCTTTCACAAATTCAAGCATTACCCGTCATCCATGGCGAAATTGTACGAATTCGTTTAGAATCGCTTGATAATTAATCATCTCGGGTAGAGGGTACTGCTGCCCTCTCCAGCTCTACACACAATTGGAACATCATCATGTCTAATGCCAATCGTTACACTGGTTTAGTTGACCGTTATCGCGACCGTTTACCAGTGTCTGCAACTACTCGTGCAATCTCCCTAGGCGAAGGTAATACACCACTGATTAAGCTTGCGAATATTCCACGTTTAATTGGCAAAAATGTTGAAATTTATGTGAAGTACGAAGGCTTAAACCCGACTGGTTCATTTAAAGACCGTGGTATGACCATGGCAGTCACTAAAGCGGTTGAAGAAGGCTCTAAAGCGATTATCTGTGCATCTACAGGTAATACCTCTGCTGCCGCTGCCGCTTATGCTGCTCGCGCTGGTATTAAAGCATTCGTTTTAATTCCAGAAGGCAAAATTGCAATGGGTAAAATGGCTCAAGCAATGATGTATGGTGCGATCACAATGCAAATTCGTGGTAACTTCGATGACGGTATGCGCCTTGTTAAAGAAGTTGCTGACCAAGCCCCTGTAACTATCGTAAACTCAATCAACCCTTACCGTTTGCAAGGCCAAAAAACGATTGCATACGAAATCGTTGATGAATTAGGTCGTGCACCTGACTATCACTGCTTACCAGTAGGCAACGCAGGTAACATCACTGCACACTGGATGGGTTATACAGAAGCTGTTGCAAACCAACCTGCGGATCAATTTGAGCAAGTAATTTATGATGCTGAAACTGATCAATTCACTGGTCCTAAACCTGAAGATTTACCGACGATGGTTGGCTATCAAGCTTCTGGCGCAGCACCATTCTTACGTGGTGCACCTGTTCAAAACCCTGAAACTGTTGCAACAGCAATCCGTATTGGTAACCCACAAAGCTGGAACCATGCGAAAGCGGTAGTACGTGACTCTCAAGGTTGGTTTGATGAATTAACAGATGCTGAAATCTTAGAAGCTCAACGTTTGCTTTCTATGTATGAAGGTGTATTTGTTGAGCCAGCTTCTGCAGCTTCGATTGGTGGTGCAATCCGCGATATTAAAGCGGGCAAAATTGCTGAAGGTTCAGTCATTGTTTGTACTGTAACAGGTAATGGTCTTAAAGATCCTGATACTGCTATCAAACAGTGTTCTGATGCAGTCATGCTTTCAATTGATGCAACGATGGATCAAGTACGCGATTCAATTTTGTCTAATATGTAAGATTGCATGATAAAAAACCCTGCAGATGCAGGGTTTTTTATTTATGGTCTAGATCGCACGTGGTAACTGACTGGTCCAACGCATTAAGCGAACAGCATCATCATTACGAGCTTGAGTATTGCTTGCTCCTAAAAGCACAACTACAGCTGGACGATTATTCAAAGTCGTATGCATCACCACACAACGCCCAGCCTCATTAATAAATCCCGTCTTTGAAATGTTAATATTCCAGCCACCGTTACGAACGAGAGAGTTCGTGTTGTTCGATTTCAACACACGATAACCGAGGTTAAAGTCATAGGTTGGCGTCGTAGAAAATTGACGAATAAGACCGTACTGTGATGCGGTACTCACCAAGATGCCCAAGTCCCGCGCAGAAGCAACATTGCGAGGATCTAGACCTGTAGACTCAGTAAATTTAGATGAATACATCCCTAAGGCACGTGCTTTATTATTCATAGCAGAGACGAAAGCCGCACGACCTCCTGGATATGTTCGAGCCAAAGCCGCAGCTGCAGGATTTTCAGATTTCATTAAAGCGAATAATAAGGCTTCAGCACGATTCATTGTGTCACCTACACGCAATGTCGAGCTTGAGTTTTTACCACCCGCACCTGCAAAATCAATGCTTTGCAGGGTAATATTTTCGGACATATTTAATTGTGCATCTGCAATCACTACAGCTGTCATTAACTTTGTAACAGACGCAATCGGTAGAGCAGTATTCGTGTTCTTACTAAATAAGACCTCACCTGTATTTGCATCCATGACCAATGCTGCACGCGCGTTCACTGAAGGTTGATTACTATAGCGACTATTATCAAGAACCTGTGTGGTTGGTGATGTTGAGGTCGCAGGACCTGTAGATTTACGAATTGTTGTTGTAATTGTGGTCGTTGCTTGAGGTGTATACTCTTCTGATGAGGAAGTAGAGGCTTTGACACTATCATTATTTAAGAATTGGCTCGCATCTTCAGATGACCAACTGATACTCGCCTGCCCCGGTACAGAATTAGCATGATTAATTAATTCTGCAAAGCTCAATGAGCTCATAGAGAGTAGTACTGATGTAGTCAGCACATGCATTAGCGTTAATTTCTGTTTTTTCACGATAACTTACTCATCTTACGGAGGCATTTTGCATCATTGCTAATCACCTCAAATATGACTTACATTTAGGTACAAACGTGATTAATATTAAACCACGTGATTATGCACAGTATTTTAGTAAAGATTAGGAATAGCATTGCTATTTTTGTTAGTCCAATGCAAGCAGTTTTTGCATCATGTAACAAAAAAGTAAGAATAGATTTCAGAGGAGGTGTTTGTGATCACGGTATTAGTGGTAGATGACCATGAGTTAGTTCGTACAGGTATTTGTCGTATGCTTGAAGATCAAGCAGATATTCAAGTCATTGGTCAAGCAGAGTCCGGTGAAGAAGCCATTAGTCTTGTTCGTCAACACCACCCTAATGTCGTCTTGCTCGATGTGAATATGCCTGGTATCGGTGGCGTAGAAACCACTCGACGTTTATTACAAACAGCGCCTGACACCAGAGTTCTCGCCGTCAGTGGTCTAGCGGAAGAACCCTATCCATCACTACTGTTAAAAGCGGGGGCTCGTGGTTACATCACGAAGGGAGCTCCGATCACAGAAATGGTGCGTGCAATTAATAAAGTCATGCAAGGTGGTAAATACTTCAGTGCAGATATTGCTGAACAGCTTGCGAGTTCTTATTTATCTGATACACAAACCTCTCCTTTTGATGCACTTTCTGAACGTGAAATGCAAGTCGCGATGATGGTTGTGAATTGTATTAGTGCCCAAGAAATTTCAGACAAACTTTTTGTTAGCGTAAAAACAGTGAATACTTATCGCTATCGTATATTTGAAAAATTAGGAATCGATAGTGATGTCAAACTGACTCATTTGGCAATTCGTTATGGTTTGATTAAGCCTTAATTTGATCTGAGTATTCCAATGACGTCTGCTGCTTCAATTTCTATTTATCAAACGATCTACCGTCTTGGAACACTATATTCAAGTTATCGTGTCATTATCGCCTTAAGCTTAACACTCATATTCCTACTGACGATTGATTCTGAACGTTATTTTTATCAATATGAATCAATCTATTTTTACGCTTTACTCCTTTATGTTGCAAGTAGCATCGTACAAACGATCGTTTTAAAATACTTACCACAAGCTATTTCTAAACAAATTATCACCTTATTTGCAGTTGACCTGCTCTTTCTAAATACCCTTACTTTTGCACTCGGTGGTCCCAATATCGCAATTGGGTTATTGTTTGTCATTTCCGTCTTTGCAGCAAACTTTTTACTCAGTAAAAACCAAGCCTTATTCATCACATTAGTCGCGGTGATTGGGGTCGTATATCAGCAGTTTTTTGGCAGTTTATTCTCCATTGAAAGTCTAAATAATATTGGTGACAGTGCCTTTCTTGCTTTTTTATTTTTTGTGGTTCATGGCATTGGTCAAGTATCAATACAACGGTTTCAAGTACTCGAATCCGTCAATACACATCAAGCCAATGAACTCTTTAAACTACAAAATATTAATCGCTATATTCTTGAGCAAATCGAAGTCGGTTATCTGGTCTTAGATGATCACTGTAAAATTATCGTCTGCAATCCTGCTGCATATTCCTTACTTGGTATTTCGCCCCTGTACGCTCATGAACAATATAATCTTGCCAACTTCCAACCAGATCTCTATGAAATTCTAAAAAACACATTGGTTGCTCATGGAGAGCGCTTTCAGTTTGAATCTCATCAATCATCCTATACAGTTGATATTCGTGTTCAAAAACTGGTTACGCCTCAACAAGCGCTCACGCTATTAATTTTGGAAGATGCGCAAAAACTTAATCAGAAAGTTCAACAAATGAAATTAGCTTCTCTTGGTCAATTATCAGCCAGTATTGCACATGAAATACGTAATCCTTTAGCAGCAATCGTACAAGCCAATGAACTTAATGATGATTCGGATGAAGAACAAAAACGTATGCTCAATCAAATGATTGCTAAGCAAGCAAAACGTATTGATAAAATCATCAAAGACACATTGGATATGGCAAAGAATAAAAAAACTGCCGGTGTACTGATTCATTTTGAGCAGTTTATGCATGATCTTATTCAACAAGATTTAGCAGATATCAGTTCTCATATCCAATTACAGCTTGAAGCCAATATTGAAGTTTATTTTGATGAAATCCAACTGCGACAAGTTCTGATTAATTTAATTCGCAATGCTATTCGTCATAATGATCCGACCGCAGAGTACATTTTTGTCAGAAGCAGTTGTTCAGAAAATCAAATTTTTATTGATGTTATCGATTTTGGCAAAGGCATCCAACAACATGATTTATCTCAATTATTTCAACCATTTTTTAGTACTGAAACCAATGGAACTGGTTTAGGATTATATTTATCACAAAGTATTTGTGAAGCTAACCAAGCAAAATTGAGTTATATCGAGCAAGAACAGCAAGGTGCATGTTTTCGTATTACATGCCATAAGACAGACGTTTAGATGGATAAGATCAGGTTATGGTAAAACAACAACCTTTAGTACTTTTAGTCGATGATGAACCTGATTTATGCATGTTGATGCAAATGACCCTTTCTCGGATGGGCATTAAAACGCATATGGCACATCATTTGAAACAAGCGCTACATTTTCTAAGCGAATATAAATACGATGCGTGTATCACCGATTTCAATTTACCGGATGGCAATGGCATCGATTTAGTTAAATACGTCACCCAGCACTATCCGAAGACGCCCATCGCGGTACTGACCGCCTATGCCAATATGGAGTTGGCAATCTCTGCTTTAAAAGCAGGCGCTTTCGATTTCGTTAGTAAGCCTATTAATCAACAGCATTTGCATCAATTGCTTAAGAAAGCATTACACACCCCTGCAGTGGATGATGATCTCAATCAGCTTCCACTTGAGGAACAACTGCTGATTGGTGTCTCAGAACAAACTCAACAGCTTCGTACAGCAATCAAAAAAATAGCTCGATCACAAGCACCTGTCTTTATTACAGGTGAATCAGGGACTGGTAAAGAAATCGTTGCGAATCTTATTCATCAACTCAGTAATCGTCATGATCATGCCTTTGTCGCGATCAATTGTGGTGCAATGAATGAAGACCTGATGGAAAGTGAATTATTTGGTCATATCAAAGGCAGTTTTGCAGGTGCTGACCAAGACAAACAAGGGTTAATTCAAACAGCTGACGGTGGAACATTATTTTTAGACGAAATTGCAGAGCTTTCACTCGCCATGCAAGCTAAATTGCTGAGAGCAGTTCAAGAAAAGAAAATCCGTCCGATTGGCAGTGATAAAGAGCTTGATGTTGATTTTAGGATTGTCAGTGCAAGCCATCAAAATCTTGAGCAATTGGTTCAACAAGGCAAATTTAGACAAGATCTATTTTTTAGAATTCATGTGATGGATTTACGTCTTACCCCACTCCGCGATAGACCCAAAGATATTCCTGTTCTAGCTCAACATTTTATTGATAAAATCAGTAGTGAATGGCGTATTGAAGCCCCTCAACTGTCTCAAGAGGCGATACAATTCCTTAAACAACAACCATTTACAGGGAATGTACGCGAACTTAAAAATATCATCGAGCGTGCACTTACACTTTGCGATGATAAGCTCATAGCCGTCGAGCATGTTAAAAGCCCTTCATTAGGCTTAACATCCCTACCTTTAGCACAACAACCAAATAGTCAAATTGAAGCAACTACTGATTTACTTTCTCAGACACCCAAAGGTTTGCCCGAAGAGGGATTAGAACAATACCTTGAGAAAGTAGAAAAAGAAGTTTTAATCAACGCGTTAAACTCAACGCATTGGAACAGAACCCTAGCCGCCAAAAAATTGGGAATGACATTCCGCTCATTACGATATCGTTTAAAAAAATTTGGTTTAGATACTGAAGATGAATAACTTAGCATCACCCCGATATTGATGATATTTAACGGCTTCTTAACAACAAATCGGCTGCGTGTTGGAGGTAAACCTCCTCCTTCATATCCTGCGGCCAAGGATATTCGATATTAGGGGCTATACCTTGCCCATCAATCTCGACACCATTGGGTGTTAAGTAATGAGATACTGTCATTTGTAGTGCAGCACCATTTTCAAGTGGAAAGAGTTTTTGCACAACACCTTTACCATAACTCTTTTCACCAATGATTACGGCGCGTTGATGATCTTTCATTGCCGCAGTAAATACTTCTGCAGCAGAAGCTGAACGTTGATTAATCAATACTCCGACTTTAAGCCCTGTAAATTCATGTCCAGGTAAAGCTTGGAATTGTTGATCGCCTTCTGAACGACTACGCGTAGATACAATCAAACCCTGATTTAAAAATAAATCTGCCGTTTCCACAGCAGAAGATAATAATCCACCCGGATTATTTCTTAGATCTATTAAAACAGCTTTGAGTTGTTGACTATGATGCTCATCGATATAACGTTTAATTTCATTCGCAGTATCCTGCTGAAAAACTTTCACCTTTAACAGTAAAACTTGATTACTCAGCATATGTGCTTGTATATCGGCAACATCTAGTTTTTGATTTCTCACTAAAATAATTGGAGACGAGTTCGGTGATCTTTGTAAACTGATGGTTGATCCAATCGAGCCACTGAGCAAGTCTTTGACTTGATCTTGGTTTAGCAATCTAAGCTCTTGTCCATCAATTTTGTAAAGTGTAACGCCGTTGGCCAATCCTAATTTTGCCGAGTCACTATCGGGATCTAAATTTTCGATCTGCCATAAACCTCGTGAGGTATCAAAGCTAAGATCAAAATCGATACTCGCTAAATCCTCCTCGGTATATTTGAGGAGCTGGCGATAATCGTCTGGAGATAAATAGCGAGAATAACGATCTAGCCCACTCACCAAACCTTGGATCGCTTGTAAAAATAACTGATCGTCAGTGACTTCAGTGACATAGTTTTCTTTTACCGTACCGTAAATCTGAACAAACTGCTGTATAGATTCAATCGGAACTTCTGAACTGTTTGATGACCAGTCTTCTTCTAAAGGATCAACTGCTGGACCCTTAGATCCAGCAGCGAAAGCATGAACCCCATTCAAACTTAAAGCTAGACCTAACATGAGTTTGAATAACAATGGATTCATACTGAATTCCTTCTTATTTTTTAAACTAAAGTCACTAAATTGCGACCTTTCATTTCAGCAGGAACAGGCAACTGCATTAAATGTAATAATGTCGGTGCAACGTCTGCAAGCACACCACCCTCTGCAATTTTTGCTTGAGTTGGACCTACATAAATAAATGGCACATGCTCTGTTGTATGCTGAGTGTGGACTTGACCACTTTCATAGTCCTGCATTTGTTCAACATTACCGTGATCCGCAGTGATCAACATATGGCCTTTCTTCGCCATCACTGCATCATAGACGCGACCTAAGCTGACATCCACTGCTTCTACTGCTTTAACAGCAGCATCGAATACCCCTGTATGTCCAACCATATCGCCATTTGCATAGTTCACAACGAGTAAGTCAAATTCACCTGAATTAATTGCATTCACTAACTCATCAGTGACTTCATAAGCACTCATTTCAGGTTTTAAATCATAGGTTGCAACATTTGGTGATGGAATCAAAATACGTTTTTCACCTGGATATTCATCTTCACGACCACCACTGAAGAAGAAAGTCACATGGGCATATTTCTCAGTTTCCGCGATACGTAATTGAGTTTTGCCTAAATTAGACAGGTATTCACCAATTGAATTGACCAACGGTTCTGGCATATATGCTACTGGCGCATTAATTGTCGCTTGATAGCGCGTTAACATCACGAATTTCGCAAGCTGAGGAACAACTTTACGCTCGAAACCATCGAAGCCTTGTTCAACAAATGCTTTTGTCAATTCGCGAGCACGATCTGCACGGAAATTCATAAAAACAACAGCATCACCATCTTGTACTGCGGCTACATCCCCAATACGTGTTGCTTTCACAAACTCATCTGACTCTTCAGCAGCATACGCTTGGTCGAGACCTTCCACAGCAGACTCAACTACGCGAACAGCCTCACCTTCTGTTAATAAACGATATGCTTGTTCGACACGATCCCAACGATTGTCACGATCCATTGCGAAATAACGACCGATCATGGTTGCGATTCGACCCTGACCTGGGTATTGGGCAAATAATGCATCTAATTTCTCTAAAGATGGCTGTGCACTTTTTGGGGGAGTATCACGACCATCTAAGAAAGCATGCAAATAGACTTGAGCACCTCTTTTTAGTGCCAACTCTGCCATAGCAACAATATGGTCTTCATGAGAGTGAACACCACCTTCAGACAACAATCCAAAAATATGTACTGCTTTTTGATTTTCTTTTGCTTTTTCTACAGCATCAACCAATACTTCATGTTTATAGAAATCACCAGTACGGATATCTTTGGTAATACGAGTGAAATCTTGATACAACACGCGTCCAGCACCAAGATTCATATGACCAACTTCTGAATTCCCCATTTGGCCATCTGGAAGACCAACATCTTCACCTGAACCTGAAATCAGACCATGTGGATGATTCTGTTTAATTGCAGTTAAATTAGGTGTTTTCGCTGCAAGAAAAGCATTATCTTCGACCGCTTCACGATGACCCACACCATCCATAATAACTAAAACGTGAGGGATTTTGCCAGCAGTTGCATCCGTCATGATATACACTCTTTTCTGTTTACAAATTAATCAACGTATCTTAACGAATTTTTCATTAAGACTCTATCTGAACACGATGGCTTTGATTGATCTAGACCATCTATTTTTCAATTTAAAAATTCTCTAGCGTGCTCGATATAGCAAATAGCTACCTACCGCAAACATAAGCACAATTGGCAGAAAAACAAACCAAGCTGGAGATGGTGAATACACCAAACTCGCGTACCCTAAGAAGTCTTGCAGGTAGTAAAAACCAAGCCCTACAAATAACGCAATTACTAAACGAAATCCCATGGATTGTTGACGTAAAGGACCAAAAATAAATGAGCAAGCAATCAGTACAAGTGCCAACAATGCAAATGGCGAAGCCACTTTTTGCCAGAATGCAAGTAAATACGTTTTAGGAACTTGACTATATTCATCCATATAGCGCATAAAACTGATCAATTGACTTGGAGCTAAATCTTCAGGATCAATCGTCACCATATGAACATATTTAGGTTGAAGCGCTAAAGCAACATCCTGCTGAGGAGTTTGAATCAGTCTCGAATAGCCTTCAGGAAAAATATCCATCTGACTGGCTTCAATTAAAGACCATTGTCCATTTTGTACAAATTGACCTTGATCCGCAGTCAAGACTGACTTCAGACGATAATCTTGATCAAAGTCCATCATCTCAACTTGACGTAACTGCCCTTGCGCATTTGCATAGTCAATATAAATAAAACGTTGACCTTCTCTAGTCCAATACCCTTTGACTTCGCCAAGCTCAGCAACAGAACGACGGTCTTTAATACTTTCCGCCCTCTCGTTGGTGTAAGGAATAACATATTCACTGAGTAAAAATGAAAGCAATACCAAGAGCATTGCTGAGCGCATGACCCAACCCACAATACGCCACAGGCTAATCCCAGAAGCGCGCATGACAATCAGCTCACTATTTGAAGCCATTGAACCCAAACCGAGCACTGCACCAATCAATGCTGAAATAGGTAAAATTTCATATAAATATTGCGGTGAAGCCCATAGAACATGAATAAGCGCTTGCCAAGCTCCATATCCTTCTTTCAGGCTGCCTAATTCACCCATATAGGTAAAAAGAATTTGAAGGGCTGATAAAATCGCTGTAGCACCCAACATCGCCAGCGCTGTGGTTTTCGTCACATGTTTTGCGACAATTCGACGTGCCAACATTATGATTTCACCTGCTCAATTCGTTTTTTTAACTTAGGCGCTAGTTTTTGTTTACGCGAGAAAATCGCCGCACCCACTGCATAAACAATCAAGATAGCGGGATAAGCCCAAATACCAATCTCATCTTTACTAATTCTGGTTTTAATCGCCATTAATGCCACAATCAAACTGGCAAAAATTAAGAGTGCAGGAAATAATTTTAAATATCGTCCTTGGCGTGGAGTAACCTCAGACAATGCCGTTGCTAACATCAATGCCACAATCAATGTAAATGGCACAAATATTCTCCAGCCCAATTCACTGGCTACTACAGGGTCTTCACGAGTTTCAATCAACTTCGAAATTGGTAACGCTTCTACATCACCACTTTCGAATTTCGCCTCTTTATCACTTTCAAGACGCAAACGATATGAAGCAAATTCAGTATGACTATATTTCGGACTATCTTGATAAATTTCGTAACGACGACCTTGAGTTAAATCAACAACACTCGCTGTTTCACCGACCATTTCAACACGTGTCGCTTCTTTCGCTAAAATCATGATGTCAGGTTTTTCAGGCTTATCTGCACGCTGATAGAAGAAGATTTCTTTTAAGTTTTTACGATCTTCCGAAAGTGCACCAGCATAAATGGTATAAGGACCTGAGGAAATAAACTCTTTTGGACGTACCAAATCAAAGCCTGATCTAACCGCTTGGGTCGTCGTAAGCTTTTCAAATTCACGTATCCCCCATGGAGACATCCATACCATTAATACCGTTTGAATGGCCAAATAAATGGCTGTGAGAGGTAACAATAAACGAGCCAATTGATTACGACTAACACCACTGCCATTGAGAACCGCCATTTCATGATCTACATACAGTCGGCCAAACACCAACATGAGACCAATGAAAAAACCTAAAGGTAAGATCAATGTCAAAAACTCTGGAAGACGGTAGCCAATGATGCTAAATAAAATACTTGCATCCATTCGACCCTGAGCTGCCACGCCAAAATACTTGATCAAACGTCCACCCAACATGATGAGTGTAAGCAATGAAATCACAACCACAGAGGTAGATACCACTTGTTTGACGAGGTAACGTCTTATAATCAAAGTAATCTTCCAAAATTAGGTTAAATCGGCTAGCGCTAGTTTACCCGAATGTTAAAAATATAAAACCTCATTGAAATTCTATCATTGGTAGTGTTTCAATGGTTTAATGATTTAAACGGTCTCTATAGGCACACAACAAGCATATGAAACTTTCAATTAATACATCATTGGCACAAACTTCAGAAAGCCAACATTTGGTTATTTTAGTCGACTCTGAAAACACCCATGCAGTTAAAAGCAACTATCAAATCAACAATTTAGACAGCCTAACTGAAGCAGCTCAATTCAAAGCAGGTTTCAATGAGTCTTTATCGTTATTGGGTCAAATTGAAAATCAACCGAATAGCATTCTACTTGGCTTAGGTAATGCACAAGAAGTTAAAGCTGCAAAATTAGCAAAAATTGCACAAACTATTATCAAAGCTTCACAAAACAAATTCAAACAAATCAGTGTTGATATTTCAGCTTTGCCGAATGAATTACACTACTTATTTGCACTTAAACTCACTCAATCTGCTTATGCTTTTGACGAGTTTAAGTCGAAAAAAAATGACTTTATACTCGAACAAGTTCATTTAATTGCATCAAACTCTACGCTAACGTCAAATCAACTCAACTTAATTCAAGCAATTGAAAGCGGTCAAAACGTTGCACGTGATTTAGCAAATCGTCCAGGAAATATTTGTTTTCCTGAATATTTAGCGGATCATGCAGTTGCATTGGCAGCAGAATTCCCAGATTTATTGAAAGTAACCGTACTAGATGAACAGCAAATTGCTGATCTTGGCATGAATGCATTCCTTGCAGTCAGCAAAGGTTCAGATCGCCCTGGACGTATCATTACTCTAGAATATCAAGGTCAACTTGAACAAGCTCCTATCGTCCTCGTGGGTAAAGGGATCACTTTCGATACGGGCGGTATTTCATTAAAACCAGGTTTAGGCATGGATGAAATGAAGTACGATATGGGTGGTGCAGCTTCAGTTTTAGGAACTATGCGTTCACTCTGTGAAGCTCGCCTTCCGATTCATGTTGTAGGTGCAATTGCGGCGGCTGAGAACATGCCATCAGGTCATGCAACTCGACCAGGTGATATCGTCACCACGATGAGTGGTCAAACTGTTGAAATTCTAAATACAGATGCCGAAGGTCGCTTAGTCCTCTGTGACACGCTGACCTATGTCAAACGCTTTAACCCAGAACTTGTGATTGATATCGCAACATTAACAGGCGCTTGTGTTGTTGCGTTAGGCTCTGTTTTAACAGGTATGTTCACACCAGATGATGAACTGGCATATGAACTTTCTCAAGCTGGTGAACAATCATTTGACCGTGTATGGCGTATGCCTGTCTATGATGACTACCAAGAGCAGCTTGACTCTCCATTTGCTGATATTGCCAATATTGGTGGTCCAAAAGCTGGTGCTGTTACAGCTGCTTGCTTCTTGCAACGCTTTACACGTGAATATCGTTGGGCACATTTAGATGTTGCTGGTACAGCTTGGACATCTGGCGCAGCAAAAGGTGCAACTGGTCGCCCAGTTCCATTATTGGTTCAATTTCTCGCAAATCGCGTAAATTAATGTCTAAAATCAGCTTCTACTTATTTGAAAAGAGTCCAGAACGACAGGTCCAAAGTGCCTGTCGTTTATGTCGAAAAATTCTGCGTAACCCTGCAAAAATATGGATTCATTGTCCAGAATTGAGCATTCAAAACGAACTCGATGATTTACTTTGGAGTTTCGATCCGCAGAGTTTTTTGACACATGGCATTGATGATCAATCAGCAGCTATTTGTATTTCGTCTAAGCTCCCTGAAACTCAGGAATGGATCGTGTTTAATTTTCACATTCATGCACTTGAAGATCCTTCACGTTTCAGTCACATTATCGAAATTATTGAAAACAACGAAGCCGCCAAAGAAATTGGACGAGAGAAATATAAAACCTATCGAAAATTAGGTATCTCACCTCAAACACATAAACTTTAGCGCGTTGTCATTGGAAAAAGGAGAATCACGGTGGCCATTAATGTCGGTCAAGATTTTAAAAAACGTTGGTTGAAAGCGCCAGAAGCGGTTCGCCAAGCTTTTATCGACGACCTTAATCGCATCAGTGATTTACTCGAACCTCAAACTCAACCAGAGCAATGGCTAGACCATGATAATCGTGCCCAGCAAGTGGCTCAATTAAAGGTTGAACAGGCTTATGCGGATGAAAAAGCACGATTAATTGAAGAAGCTCGTATTCGTAAGCAATTGGCTTTAGAAAAATCATTAGCAGAAAAACGTGCACTGCAAGAGGCTTATAATCAAAAGCTTCTACAAGACGAATTTCTTAAATTTCAACAACAAACCGATTCGCTCGTACAGTTACGACAAGTGATTGATGCAGAAATCGATGAATATACTGAAAAATACCAAAAAGTGACTACACCTCATCGGGACTTTTCAGGAAACTCTTCTGCGCATTTATCAATTCATCAAGATTTAGATACGATTCGTTTACGTCTCGAGCTTGAAGCTGAAACCATGATTGAAGATGCCGTACAAATTTTTAAATCAAAACTCCAAGCAGCAGCAAAAGAAGAGATCGAACTTATTCTAAAAAATACATCTCTACCCTCTTAGAAGCTCAAAGGGTGGCTGCTTAGTGTCATCAAAATGAAACATATTTGTCACACCATGAATGTGATTTAAATGCTCTCTGCGATTTGACGGACATGAGGAAAGTATCACCATGGATCTTTTAAACAACATCTCTGAACGAATCACTCATTTGAAATCTGGCGAACATGTCACGATCAGTGCTCAAGAACTATTGATTAGTCGAGCAGATTTTCAATCGGTTTTAGTGTATTTAAAACATGAGTCGAAAAAAGGCGACTTTTTAATTCAAGATGAAGCTTTGGTAGAGAATTGGTTTGATCGCACATCACTCACCATTAATAAAATTTAAAAGAGCCCACTGAGGGCTTTTTTTTAACAGGTTTGAAGTATCAATTTAAGCAAAAAAATCTAAAACGGCTGAGAATATATTTCCCATGCCATACCCCATACCTAGTAAAAGTGCGATCCAAATCCAAGCACCAATAATATTGTAAAACATGAAACTGCTATAGCTCATATATCCAGAGCCCGCAGCGAATGGAGCAAAAGAACGTACAAAAGGGATAAAGCGCGCAATTAAAATGGTCTTACCACCATGTTTCTCGAAATAAGCATTGGTTTTGGCAATATACTCAGGTTTTAACCAACGTGAGTGCTCGCTAAAATATTTAACACCAAGCCATCGCCCTGTATAGAAATTGAGAATATAACCAAGGACTGAGGCGATAAATAATAACAATCCCATATAGTGCAAATGAATCAACTCAGTGGTCGAACATAAAGCACCGATGGCGATGAGCAAACTGTCCCCAGGTAAAAAAAACATGAAAACGGAACCATTTTCCGCAAATATCACTAAAAATAAAATTGCGTAAATCCATACGCCATATTGCTCTAATAAACTAGGTAAAAGCTGCTCTAAATGCAGTAAAAAATCAATCATTCTGAAGTTCTCTGAGCACGTTGCTTTCTCCTTTAGATAGATTGTATACCTAATTTATTTAAACAAAAAAACAGCCTAAAAATTTAGGCTGTTTTCTATTTTAATCATTTTTTAACGTAAAAAACCATTCTGTGCTAAAAATTCCATGCTTAATTTAGACTCAGGTTTATGCTCAGCAGCCTTATCCCCAAGCAATAAACGTTCAATATATCGTGCAAGTACATCGACTTCTAAGTTTACTCTAGTCCCGACTTTCCACGTACTAATATTGGTCCGCTCTGCAGTATGAGGAATAAGATTTAAACTCAACACATTGCCACGTAGATGATTGATTGTAAGACTAATTCCATCAACTGTGATAGAACCTTTCTCCGCTAAATATTTTGCAATTTCAGGCGGGGCCGTTACCTCAAAATAGAGTGAACGTGCATCTTGACGTTGCACTGTAATTTCACCAACAACATCCACATGTCCACTGACAATATGACCACCAAAGCGAGTTGTCGGCAACATCGCTTTTTCTACATTGACGGTTTGCCCAACCTTCCAACTCGATAAAGTTGTACGATGAATACTTTCAAGTGACACGTCTGCTTCGTACCATTGATTACCCCATGCAATAACAGTTAAGCAGATGCCATTGGTCGCAATTGAATCACCCAAGTGAACATCAGACATATCAAGATCAGTCTGTATACGCAAGCGGATATCACCACCTACATTTTGTAAACTTTCGACTTTTCCTAAACTTTCAACAATGCCTGTAAACATAATGGGTACTCTTAAATTTGTTCTATTTTTACCATAAATCCAATTGTTCAGCGACGCCTGTAGTGTCAACACCACCCAATTCAGCATAGTGGTGTAACTGACCAAGTAACTGTCGAATTGGCGGTCCTGATTTTGCGTGCGTGTCTGTAATCACGATAAACTCAAGAACGCGCGCACGCTCAGACTGACGCTGCTTACTCACACGATATCTTGGAACATCTTGAGTCAAAATTGTGACTCGTCCACGCTCTAAATTCGCTTTAAGTAAATCACCAGCCTCAATATTTCCATCTGTTGAATAGCTGGTCAAAATATAGCGTGCATTAATGGTTTGCAAAAGCTTTTCATACGCTTCTTTGGCATGTTTAGAAGAATTGTATGGGCTTGGTCGTTCTTTACGCCAAGCACGGTCGATTCCGCTCTTGAAACCCTTAGTATCTGGACTTGGTAAATCTACCTGATCCCATAAAGTCAAAGCATTCAATACATGATAGTTGCTACTATACGCATGCTGATTATAGGGTGGATCCAAATATGCCACATCGACTTCGAAACCGCTCATTTGATTTGCTAAATGTTGAGCATCCACACACCACATTTCAGCCGCTGGGCCTGTCAGATTTGAATTTTCACAAAAACGACTTGGGGTCAGCCATAGTAATGATTCAATTCGCTCTAAAGCCGTCTGAGTTTTACCGCCCCAGCCGTGATGGAAACTCTTAAATACGCCTGACGTATTACTCACAAAACTTGCTGAATACAATAAAGGTGCAAGTAAAGCGCTCATTTCCACATCATCAATTGCACCTTGAGCTTGCCAAGTTGCAATTTGTTGGCGAATTGCATCAATGCGCATGCCATTTCGGCGTTTGAAGAATAAACGGTCTCTTGAAGGATCATAGATTTCATCATTACGAGGGCAGAGATTGTGTGTCACCCATCCTTTGACCTCAGGCAAGCGATTAAGATAATCAATTGCTTTCTGATATCCGCCTAATTCTTTAAAAGCAGGAGCTTCAGTACATGACAATATGGCATGATTAAGTGCGTGGCTGTAAGGCTCCCAATCGTTCGCTATTACTCGGTAGCCATTTTGACGAGCCAAACGAGAAACCACACCGCTTCCAGCAAAAAAATCCGCAAAGATAGGCGCTCGACCTGAACTCGTATTCAAAGTTCCAGTGCTTTCTAATGCCTCAAGAATCAAATGTAATAAACGACGCTTGTTGCCTAAATAAGGCACAAGTTGATTAAACAAATACTCATCTGTCGTACGTGCTGCATGGCGACGTTTATGATAAACCGTTGACTCTGTACTCATAGCGACTCTTGATCAGGGATTAATTTTAAACGGATGTCATCACCTAACTGAGTTACATCTTGAAGTTTAAAACGGAGTTGTTCTGTCATTTGTTTAAATTCAGCATTAAACATTGGACGAGCTGATTGACCTAATAGTGTAGGTGCAATATAACTAATCAATTCATCTACCAAATTTTCCTGCAAAAATGCAGTAGATAGGGTTGCACCAGCTTCCACCATCACATCATAGATTTGAAAATCTTTTAAGACTTTTAGCAATTCAACTAAGGGCTGCACTTCGAGTTGAATCACGCCAAGTTGTGCAAGCTCTGCTCGAAATGGCCCCATGACCATGACAGTATCAGGATTCTCTAACACTTTAGCATCTAAAGGTAAGCGACCTTGACGATCTAAAATCACACGTTTAGGCTGCACAACTCGCTCTAATTCAATATTCGGTAAAGCTCGAACATTCAACTGACAATCATCAGCCAACACTGTTTCAATACCCGTGATCACTGCACCAGAAATTGCACGCCAATGTTGAACATCCTGACGTGCCAATTCACCTGTAATCCACTTCGACTCCCCTGAAGCCATTGCTGTACGACCATCGAGACTCGACGCGACCTTTAAACGTACATAAGGTAATCCCTTAGACATAGCTTTAAAGAAGCCTAAGTTCAAAGGACGCGCTTCCAACTCACAGATCCCGACTTCAACGTCTATACCTGCTTGTTGTAGGATAGCCACACCTTTACCAGCAACCAATGGATTAGGGTCTGAACAAGCCACTATCACTTTTGCAATGCCCGCTTCTACTAAGCCTTTCGCGCAAGGAGGAGTTCGACCATAATGCGCACAAGGCTCTAGTGTGACATATGCCGTTGCACCCTGTGCTAGCTCCCCTGCTTGACGAAGTGCAAACACTTCGGCATGTGGTTGCCCAGCTTGGGGGTGAAAACCTTCACCAATGATCTGTCCGTCTTTGACAATGACACAACCTACATTAGGATTTGGTTTTGTCGAATATTGACCTTGCTTCGCCAATGCTATTGCACGACGCATCCACATTTGATCTTGATCGATCTGTTGTTGCGAGAACTCAGACATTCATAACCTTGAAGTTGAATTTGGGGCGAGATTAATGTTCTTGATCTCGGTGTTGCATTTGTTCGATTTGACGGCGAAATGCTTCTACATCTTGGAAATCTTGATATACAGAGGCAAAACGTACGTATGCGACATGATCAAGGGCAAATAAAGCCTTCATTACAATTTCGCCTATTGTACGAGAACGAACATCACGTTCACCTAGTCGACGAATTTGAAGTTGAATATCACTGACCACCGTTTCAATTTGTTCTTGTGTCACGGGACGTTTTTGTAAAGCATGCATGAGTGAACGACGAAGTTTCGCTTCATCATAAGGTTCATTTTTACCATCAGACTTGGTGACACGAGGCATCACCACTTCAAAACTTTCAAAAGTTGTAAAACGCTCATTACAACTAATACATTCACGACGACGGCGAATTTGGCAGCCTTCAGCAGCTAAACGTGAATCAATCACCTTACTATCAGCGGCGTTGCAAAATGGACAATGCATAGCGGTTTAATTGAACAAATTCTATTTGCACCAAGTGTATCAAAAAATTCTGCTCATGTTGAGCTTTCATCAATATATAGAAAAAAAACAGCCCCAAAGGGCTGTTTCACACTATATATTGATTATTGTGTTTAATCGTTATTCAACACGCTCACCATGTTGACTTAAATCCAGACCCATACGCTCATCGTCTGACTCAACACGAATACCGATGATTAAATCAATGACTTTTAAGATGATGAATGTCAGGATTGCTGAATAAGCGATTGTTGCAAGAACACCTTCAACTTGTACCCATAATTGGCTTAATACGTTTGTAGGTGCTGCATCGCCCATGATGAACTCACTTGCAAAGAATGCGGTTAGAATTGCGCCAACGATACCACCAACACCGTGAAGTCCAAAGGCATCTAATGAGTCATCCGCTTTCAATGCACGTTTTAATGCTGTAATACCCCAGAAGCACACGACACCACCAATTAAGCCCATCGCTAAAGCACCACCTACTGTCACGAATCCAGCAGCTGGCGTAATCACAACCAGACCAGCTACCGCACCTGATGCCGCACCCAACACTGAAGCTTTGCCACGAACGACTTTTTCAGTGATTAACCATGAAATGGCAGCAGCGGCAGCAGCAACTTGAGTAACAACCAATGCATAACCTGCTGAACCATTTGCACCTAATGCAGAACCACCATTGAAACCAAACCAGCCGACCCAAATTAAGCTCGCACCAATGACAGTCAATGTGAGGTTATGTGGCGCCATTGATTCTTTGCCTAGCCCCATACGCTTACCAAGCATATACGCCGCAACTAAACCAGCAACACCTGAGTTAATATGAACAACTGTACCACCTGCAAAATCAAGTGCACCATCGTTACCTAACCAACCACCACCCCATACCCAGTGTGTAATAGGAGCATAGACAACCACCACCCAAATTGCGATAAACGCAACAAAAGCACTAAATTTCATACGCTCTGCAATAGAACCACTGATAATGGCAACGGTAATGATTGCAAATGTCATTTGGAAGATGACAAATAAAATTTCTGGAATTGTTCCACTCAATGCTTCTGTAGTGATACCAGACAACATAAATTTATCTAGACTTCCAATAAAGGCATTACCTTCACCAAAAGCAAGTGTGTAGCCAACCACCACCCAAGCGATACTGACCACTGCAGCAGCGACAAAGCTGTGTGCCATGGTACTTAAGACATTTTTTTTACGTACCATACCGCCGTAGAACAGCGCTAAACCAGGAATGGTCATGAGTAAAACGAGTGCAGTTGAAACTAAAATCCAGGCAGTGTCACCCGTATCAAGAACTGCCGCTTCTTCAGCAGGAGCTTCTTCTGGAGCTGCTGGTAATGTTTCAACCAAATTAGAATCTGTAGATGAAGCCTCAGTTTCAACAACTGCAACTTCAGTAGAAGTTGGTTCTGACACTGCTTCTTCAGCCCATGCGACAGAACCACCTAAGAGTGCGCCAGACAAGCTCAGCGCCATTAGCATTTTTTTCATTCGTATCCCCCAACCTAGTTTTTGTGAGTTATTCGCTACTCAGCAAACTTCATGCCAAATTAAACTGCGTCAGCACCAGTCTCACCAGTACGGATACGGATAACTTGTTCTAGATTCGTCACGAAAATTTTTCCGTCACCAATTTTGCCAGTACTAGCTACACGTGTAATTGATTCAATCACTGAATCAACCATTTCGTCACTGATTGCGATTTCAATTTTTACTTTAGGTAAAAAATCAACCACATATTCAGCACCACGATAAAGTTCAGTATGACCTTTTTGACGACCAAAACCTTTTACTTCAGTTACGGTGATCCCTTGAACGCCAATTTCAGAGAGTGCTTCACGCACGTCATCTAATTTGAATGGTTTTACAATTGCTGTTACGAGTTTCATGTTGTTTTCCTTCGGCTTTTTTCACCAGTAAGGTTTTATGTTCAAATTTCATGCCAAACTTCATAATGGTTGGGGATATTAATCAGCCAGCATGAACTTATTTATAACCTATTTTATACGCCTACACGGTCTTATGTTCTAAAAATATTGGGAATTTTGATGGATTTTTTTTATGTTCTTATTGGTTTAACCTATGAAATGTAGTTAACACTAGGGTCAATCCAAAACGGATGTTAAACTTCAATGTTGATGACTTATTATTCGGAAGAACTATGATTGAAACTTTATTACAGGCAATCTTAGAACAGGTTGACCAACCCAAAAAAGATTTAGAAAAAAATGTGAGAGCGTTGTTAAACGAAGCGATTAGTAAAATGGATTTGGTTTCTAAAGAAGAAATCGAACGTCAGAAAACTGCACTAAACAATGCCAATTCCCGTTTAACAGAACTTCAAACGCAATTAAAATCACTAGAAAGCTTAATTTCCGATCAAAAATAAGCAACATTGCACCAATACAGTGCTTAAACACAAAGTCAGTGATTAAAAATAAAGCAATTCTAAAAATAATATAATAATGGTTCAGTTTTATGTCATTTGCAAAAATTTATACCCGAGGTCTTCTTGGTTTACATGCACCACTGATTGAAGTCGAGGTTCATGTCAGCCAAGGATTACCTTCACTCACCATTGTAGGTCTTCCAGAAGCTGCTGTTCGAGAAAGTAAGGATCGTGTCCGTTCTGCAATCATTAATAGCGGTTTTCAATTTCCAACCAAACGGCTGACGATCAATCTAGCCCCTGCTGATTTACCCAAAGATAGTTCAAGGCTTGATTTACCTATTGCTTTGGGGATTTTAATCGCTTCAGGGCAACTACATGATCAAAGTATTGACCGTTTTGAATTTATAGGTGAATTGGCACTCGATGGTCTGTTAAGACCTGTAACTGGAACTTTGACGATCGCAATGGCATGTCAAACCGCAGGTCATGAGTTAATGATTCCTGTGAGTAATTTGGATGATGCAGCACTTCTTCCCAATTTTGAGGTGTATACAGCCAAATCTTTAAAAGATGTTTGCCAGCACTTTGATCAGTCGAGTCCAATTCAACCCATATTAGCGAATAAAACGATCCAACCTCAAAAAAATCGATTTGATCTCGCTGATGTCAAAGGTCAATTACGTCCAAGACGTGCTGTAAATAACAAAAATATTTGCGAATATACATAAATAAATGCGAATATAAGTTAATAATTGCAAATAAACTAATAATAATATGGCAAAAATCACATATCTGAAATTCAAAAAATTTCCACAAAATGAAAGTTTTTGGAGATTAGACTGGGTTTCAACCGTCGAAAGAAATGAAAATATTGATAGTGAGCCCAAAGTTCTAGTTCATTTTAGCGAACTAACTAGTTACGAAGGAAATGCCCTTCACTCAAAATCAAGAACAGGAAATACAGAAAAAATTTGGCTTGGAATAGGGCAATTCCCTCTATTTAGAATAGGCTCTATTTGGCACAAAGGTTATTGTCTAAATTATCCTGGCTACCAATCACCACTATTTCCTTCACAATTACCATTAAAATCAATCAAAGTCACAATTGATACTAATACCGTTCGAAAAATCACTTTTTCAGGTCAAATTAATATAGATAATTTTGTTTACAGACCTATACCCAAAATCTATTTTGACATTGGTACTAACTTTAAAGAGTGCGCTAAAGGACAACTTATAATAATTAATAGCCTAACTTCAGATCAAACCTTGATTATCCCAACTTTTGAATTATTTAGATTTTACTATTCATGTTCAACAAAAGTAACTAAAGCTGTATTCAAAAATGATTTTTCTCAATACATTGATAAGAATGATTCTTCACTAAAACCTTACGGAGAAGCTTTCTTGAACTTAAAGCACAAATGTGACTCTAATGATGCTTGGTTCTTTTCAAGATGGTTGTTTGACCCTAATTGCGCTAAACAAATAGAAAATTTCCATCGTAAATTAATTACTAATAACATTAATAATGCAGGAACATTTTCACAAAAAAATTTATATGAAAACCACATAGACATCAGTTTTCCTTTTCTTGGCGTCACTGAATTACAAGCCTATGCAAAGCCTATTCAGTTAACTAGTCTTTGCAACAAGCAAAAAAAATGGGTTAATCTAGTACTCGGAATAGAGTCTTGCTCTGCACCGTATCCATTTGATTTTCTTTCTATAGATAGAGATTTAGACCCAAGAAAGGGGGATAATTCAAACGACCCTTCCTTAATAAAAGTTCCACCACCCCATCAAAAAGAAGCAATTGTAGATGAAAAAAGTGATGATACAGCTAATGTAACAAATGAGGAGGAACCAAAATTTTCAATCCCACTAGAGTTCAATATCAATTACAAAAACAGGTTCACAGCACTAAAAAGCAAATGGCTTCACGAAAAGCCAAAACAAACACAGAAATATAAAACTACAAGTCGTATTCCAGTTGAAAAAATTCCTTTTGAACAATTTGGAACAGGTGATGGAACGCATTCAAATGAAACAAATACAGGAGCACTTTCAGTAAAAGAAAATGAAACAGGAGTAGAAATCGAAACCATTAATTCAGAAGAACTTGAAACAGATTTAATCACGTTTCTTAAAATGGTTAATTTAATCAGATTAAAAAGAAAACAATGGGACATTCAATCAGTTTCAGCATTTAATGGGCGCATAAAAAGAATAGATGAAAGCGATGATTTTCTGACTTTTTTTCCAAAAATATTACCACCTTGCTCAAGTTGGCATTTAATAACACAAGAGCCAATGACACCACGAACTATCGCTATCTTTGAAATTAAAACTCTAACTTGTTTTTTTTATTTGATAGAAATTGAAAGAAAATATGGTGGAGCTCAAAAAACAGGACAAAGCACCTTAGCTATATATAATGAAACAAGAATAAAACTTGATGAACTCGAATTATCAAAATTTTTGAAAGCTACAGCAATAAAAAACTCTTGGCCTTCAACAAGCATAATGCCTGAGTTACGACGTATAACAACAAGGCATCATAAAAATAGAACTATCGAACAATTTGCAGATATAATTATAAAAAAACTAGAAAGCCACTAAGCCTCAGTTCCACAAATAAACTAGAGGGTCTATAAAATTTAAATTTATATAATTTTCAAATAGATACAGATTCGTTGCACAAAAATTTGAAAGGCAAAGCGCCCCTAATTGAGCTAAATTTAAGGCGTAACTTGGGTAAGTGGTCAACCTAATTCCGTAAATCTGTTGAGGACTGCTACACGTGCATGAACCTCATTGACTTGGCTATCAAAGCTCCTTGCACTGAGTTTATCTCCTAATAATTTGATGCAGTGCATTTTAGTCTCAACCAAACTTCGGCGATGATAGCCTGACCATTTTTGCCATAGTGTCCTACCTAAACGTTTAACTGTTCGAAGCAATTCATTTCGCTCTAGCGAGCTGCTCTTTGTATCTCTCCATGGTTTCGCATTTTTTCTAGGTAGAATCACCGCATGCGCTTGCCGATCTGCAATGGCCTGACGGCATTGCTTGGTGTGATAAGCTCCATCGGTATAAACAGAGTCAATCTGCTCATCTTGTGGAATCTGATCAAGATCAAGTAAATCACCTAGTACCTGTGAATCACTGATATTATAGGTTGTGAGCTGAATAGCTCGTATTTGAAGAGTTTCAGCATCTATAGCAATATGTAGCTTACGCCATTGGCGACGATATTCAGGTCCATGTTTCTTGCGTTTCCATTCGCCCTCACCTAGAAACTTCAAGCCTGTAGAGTCCATGAGTAGATGCAGCCCATAGCTACTTTTTTGGTAGCTGATTGCAATATCAATATACTTTTGTCTTCTACAAAGCGTACTGTAATCTGGCGCTGTCCAATTTAATCCGCAAAGTTTAATCAGACTTTGCACAAAGCCAGTGACCATACGTAAAGACAGACGAAATAAGGATTTAATTATTAAGCAGCATTGGATGGCTGCGTCGGAATAGGTTTGATTTCGTCCTTGTTTGCCTTTTGATAGAGCATACCATTGCGTAGTAGGATCAAACCAAATGGCAATATTTCCACGATTAATGAGTGCTCGGTTATATGCGGGCCAATTGGTTGTGCGGTAGATTTTATGTGTAGGCTTCTTCATTTGAAAATTATATGGCTGAAGAAGCCCTTAAGAATAGCTTTCTGCAACAAAGCCTCTCCTTAGTAGTTTGTTAAATTTATGTTTTTTAATGTAAATATGATTGTTAAGATTAATTATTTTCTAAGAATCTAGATGGCTGGTGACCACATTTTCACTTTAATCATTAACTTTTATTCTTAAAAATTGATTTTAATAGATCCAAAATAATTACTACCAAATTGGGAGACATTCAATCAAGAAACATGTGATTTGACGCGCTTTTTCTTAACCTAGTAATGTATGTTTTACTTACTGCCTAAAAAATAAAATATGTATACTACTGGTAACCTCCTAAAAATTACAAAATCTAACATACTATATAGTTTTACTAAACAAATCATCACTTTAGAACATTCATGTGGCATAACTGAAAAACAAGACTTAGTTTTAAATTTATTTGTAAAATTATAAATATACGACAAAAAAACATTTTTAATAAACAATTTTCAATAAAATTTTGAAATGTGTGAATCAATCTACAATATTGACAAAATTATCTGCCTACAATAATTTAGAGCAAATACTCTATTTTTTGGAAAAAAAATGCCTATAAAAAAAATTGGTAGCTTTGAATGGATGCAATCAACAAATGGACATCTCAATACTAAGGAAAAAATTAAACTTTTAAATTCAATCCTTTTACCTAGTATGCTTGGTGTAATGAAAGCTCAACTTCATATTGGGAGTTCAAAAAGCAATATAAATTTAGAAGATATAAAAGTTCCTGATACTAAGATTATCGTTGAAGCAACAAATGAGCTGAATGAGAAAGCTCCTAGTACTCTTATCAATCACTCATGGAGAACCTATTTTTGGGGTGCTGCGATAGGTCTTCAAGATCAACGAAAATATGACCCAGAAGTTTTATTATTAGCCTCTTTGTATCATGACATTGGCCTTACGGATACACATAAAAAATCAAAAGGTTGTAAATGTTTTACATATGAAAGCTCAACGCAATTTGAAAAGAGAGCGATGATCTTAAATTACGATAAAAACAAAATCAAAACTGTCAAAGATGCCATATGCATGCATATGAATGGCTATATATCTGAAGATAATGAATCAGAAGTAATTCTTCTTCAACAAGGTGCATCTTGTGATGTTGTTGGTGATAAATTTTTCACCTTACCCAAGGACTATAGATCAGAACTTCTAGAGAAGTATCCACGTCTAAGATTTAACTCAGAATTCAAAAAATTATTAGCAGAAGAGCGAAAAACTGTTAAAAGCTCGCGAACAAAATTCTTATCGCAGTTAGGTCTACCAATGATGATTTCAATGAATCCATTTGGAGAATAAAGCCATGAATCAAACTTTTCTATTTAATAATAAGTTCCCTGTTATAGTAAAAAAATTCGAAGCAGCTAAATCAACATCTGAAAATATAACTTTTATATTATTGCCAGCAATTGGTGTACCAATTAAAAAGTATCAAAATTTTATAGATGAATTAAATACCTATGGATTTAATGTAGTAGCTGCAGATTATCCTTGTTGTGGAGAAAATCAACCTCACATTGAAAGAGGCAAGGACTACGGATACGCAGATTTAGTAGAGGGTTTTGTGCCCCAGTTAATTAGTTCTGCTAATACAAAAAATATTATCTTACTTGGACACAGCCTTGGTGGCCATTTAGCAACTTTATATTCAATCGATAAAAAAATACCTGTTATAGGAATTGCAACAGGTAACATCCATTATAAAAATTGGGATGGTCTGGGCAAGTTCACTATTCTGAAAGCTGTGGGCTTATTCAAAATTCTAACAAATTTATATGGTTATCTACCAGGTTATAAAATTGGATTTGGAGTTAAAGAGGCTAAGACTTTAATTAAAGATTGGTGCCACACTGCTATTACAGGTAATTATAGCTACTATTTAAAAACTTCTAGTTTATCCGAAGCTAAGGCTTATTTTATTAACATTAAAGGTGATGATTTTGCTCCACTGCGGTCAACAAAAAAACTAGCCGAAATGTTCGATAATCACTCAGTCGAAAGTATTGAGTTAGAAGAAAATATTAAAGGAAATAAACATAGTATTTGGCTTAAAGACCCAAAAAAAATAGTGAATATAATTCAAAAAAATATTGGTGAGTTATGTTAAAAAAAATTCATTTCCTTAAAAAAGAGAGTTGTTATCTTTTTTTTATCACAATAATTTTAACAATAATTTTATTTAATCAAATAAATATTATTTATTATATGGTCTTTTTTTTATTGATTGATTTAATTGGATATATACCAGGAAGAATATGGAATTTATTTAAGGGTGACGAAAATACCGCAAAAATATTCTATAAACTTTATAATTTATGTCACAGCTTTGTCACTATAACAATTATAAGTCTAATCTGGCTATATTTCGTCAAAAATGATTATAGTTTTATAGCTCTATATACGCATTTATTTCTTGATAGAGGTTTACTTGGTAATTTTCCAAAAGAAGAAAAAGATACTTTTAAAACCCCAACAATTAATCTAACGGATTGAGTTACTATGAATTTATCTGGTTTTTTATTAGAAGCTACAAATACAGAAGCAAAAGTTAAAAGTAATATTTTGAATGATTGGTTCACCATCAAAAGTAATGAACATAAGATAGACACTTTTAAAGAAGATATTCAATTCAATAACAATTATTTAGAAGAATCACTAAAACAAGAGCTTAGCTTTAAATCATTAACAGAGTATTATGCTTCTAAAGCAATTCTAGATATTGTAAAAATTGCACCCTCATTAAAAGAGTATGACTTTTTAAACACTCTACTAATTGATGAAACTCATCATAGTTATCTTTTTAGAACCTATCTTAAAGACAATGGTCTATTAACCCTTACAAACCCTTTAGAGGAGATGGCTGAAGTACTAAACCATTCTCATCAACAAGTTGTGATTCCTTTTCAGGATTTTATTAAAAAGTGGGTGGTTGATAAAAATGATTTTTATGCGGGTATTAGCATTATTACAATTATTTTAGAAGGTATCCTTGCGCCAACAGCAGAATTAAGTGAAGTTAAATGGCTTCCATTTTATAAAAAAGCATCTGAAATTCAAAGATATGCAAATATTGATGAGATTAGGCATCTGACAATATGTGCAGAAATTCTTAAATCAAAAGTAAACACTAATCCAGAAATTAAAAATAGTCTCCAAGAATGCATTCATGAAGGCTTGAATATCTGGAATAACTCTAATATTCAAAATATTATTTTGCAAAGAGAATCTCTTTATCAGCAAGGGATAGAAGAAAATAAACACTTAATCGAAGATTATTATTTAATTGATGGAGTATTGCTTAAAGATACAAGCTCTGAGATGCGTCTTGAAATTTCCAACTCAATGGTTTATCAAATGCAAAAATCAAGACTTGATTATATAGGGATCCAACTTGATGATTAAAAATAAATTAATTAATATAACTTCTACTCATATTATCCATTTATATTTAAACAGTACTTTGATAATTATTGGTAATATTTTAGATAAAGCGAGTAAAGAAAACTATGCACTTCAAGAACAGCTTGAAGACTTCAGAGATGGGGCTAAAATTTTATTTAAAATTAATTATCTAAAAAATGGATTTATCGTTTTACAAGTCAGGAATAATTCTCTTCATCTTATTAAAGAAGTTGAGAAATCTATAACAGAATATGACTTGGCAATCGTAGTTAAACATCCTGTTCTGGCATTTAAAATATTAACTCTCCAAGAGAGCAATACAGTAGCTGTGGCAAATAATAGATTTTTAACAAGCGGTGATGCTTCATTAGCTATACGTTTTATCAATTGTCTAGAAATCGTTGAAGCCAACCTATTACCTTCATTTATTGCTAAGAACATTGTTGCTAAGCATGAGCATATTCCATTAAGTAAAAAAATTAATTTTATAACTAATTTACTAATCTGAGATATAAATAATGTTTAATAACTATGAATTTTTTAGCCCTGTAAGAATACTATCTGGAATAGAAACACTTAAACGCTTACCAGATATCATCCATAAGCTTGAAGGATCTAGTGTTTTCATCATGACAGATAAAGGAATCTCAGCAGCGAACGCTCATGAGCCTGTAATAAATGTATTAAATGAAAATAATATTCCATTTGTTTTATTCGATGATATTCCACCTGATGGTAGTGTTGATGCAGTCTACAATGCACGCGAACTTTATAATAAGCATAGCTGTAATTTGATCATTGCAATTGGCGGCGGATCTGTAATTGACACTTCTAAGGCATTAAATATTACAGTCACTTTACCGGGTGATCTCGAAAAATACCAAGGAGTAAATAATCTTCCTCATAGATTAAAACCTTCTATCATCATTCCCACAACTGCAGGTACCGGTTCAGAAGTTACTGCTGTTGCAGTAGTTGCAGATAAACATAAGAAGCTAATTTTTAACTCACGATATTTAATGGCTGATTATGCCCTACTTGATCCACTAATGACGCTAAACTTACCGTTGTATATTACAGCAATGACAGCAATGGATGCTTTAACACATTGCATTGAGGGATATACTTGCAACGGTAGAAATCCGATTTCATCAGAACTTGCTTTCTCAGCAATTAAAAAGATATTACTTAATCTACCTATTGTGATGAAAGACTCTCAGAACCTTCAGTCAAGATTGGCTCTAGCAGAAGCATCTACTATGGCAGGAATGGCATTTTCTAATTCAATGGTTGGCTTAACACATTCTTTAGCACACGCATTAGGTGTTAATTTTAAAGTTCCTCATGGCTTATGCTGCAGTATCTTTCTACCACATGTCTTAGAATTTAATAAAAATTACATTTTAGATGAATTAAGTGAACTCTCTTTACTTTTTTTAACAGAAAATGAGTATAAATCCAGCAGTAAAAAGGTTCGTGCGGAACTCTTAATAAAGAAACTTAATCAATTAAAAGAAAGCTTAGAAGAGATTTCTAAACTTCCCTCTAAGCTGAGATCAACCAATAAAGTGGTAATGGATGATTTTAATTTTATTGCAAAAAAAGCTTTGGTCGATGGTTCCATAATTTATAACCCAGTAAAACCTACAAAGGATGAAGTTATTGAAATCTTGGAAAAAGCATGGTGAGATGAATGAATATAATACAAGGAAATAATTCTGAAGACATAGTAGTTAAAGATAAAGATAGTTTAAAAGCATATCTGCAAAACAATAAACTACTATCGGTTTCTTTAACTACTAAGGCAAACGAGTCACAAAAATCATTAAAGTCCCTTTCTGATCTTATTCGTAAAAATGCAGCACTAGACCCAAGTTTGGGAATAGCATTGACGATGCATCACCATATTGTTCTAGTTCTAGCTAAATATCCTGAGATTTTCAGAAACTCAGCTCAAATTTTGAAAGAAGTTCATCAAAATGAAGCATTAGTTGCCTCAGCATTTGCAGAAGGAAATGCTGGCGTAGATGTCTTTAATCCATCTTCTGAAATTACTAACACTAATAACTTTTTTATCTTAAATGGTCAAAAGAAGCCTTGTACTTTATCAAGTATCTCTGATTTTTATGTTTTATCAACAGCATTAGATAATAAACTGAAATTAATTAACTTACCATCTAAAAGAGAGGGAATTTCAGTACAATCTTTTTGGAACTTAGATATTTTCAAATATTGTGACAACCAAGCAGTAATATTTGAAAACGTAAGTTTACGAGAAGAAGAGCTTTCCATTCTCCAAGATGATGAATTGTCATTATGTTTAATTTATGGCTTATCTTTGTTTAATTATTTTGCAGTAAGTTCATATATTGGCATAGCTGAAGAATTAATGAATATTATTCCCCAAAATCTAACTAATATCCCTCATATAAAAATTAGATTAGTTGAATTCAACAATATTAATACCACCATTTTATCTCAAATAAATAAAATATGTTCTGAAAATACTCTTACCGAACAGAGCTTAAGTGAAGTTCTAAATTTAAGATACATAATAGAAAAAAACTTGGATAACATTAAAACTTTTGTGCTTCAAAACATTGGTGGAATAACAGTAATGAAAAATCCATTAATTTTAAAATTAGTTAATCATATCGAAATGCTAAAATATCATCCAACAGGTAAATTTCAATTTTATAATCAATTTGTTTAAAAGAGAAAAAAAATGTATAAGATTAATGAATATCGGCAAAATCTTCTAAATAAATTTAAAATTAGCCTTAGTCCTCAATCCGCTAAAGATAATATTTTTTATTTGCCTAATGGTAAGATCGCTTATGATTATTTAGCACAATACGGGGCTGTACCTTTTGGACATAATCCAGACTTTCTAAAAGAAGCTATCCAAAATTATTTTTCTTCTAACCAAGCTAACTTCATACAACCTAATATTCATCCAAAAGTTGAGGAATTTGCTACAGCTTTAATTGAGTCGGTTAACTCCAATCATTATTCAAGATGTATAACTACTAATAGCGGAGCTGAAACAGTTGAGGCTGCACTGAAACTGGCTCGTATTAAAACTGGTAGGCGTAAGGTACTTGGTATTTTTAAAGGTTTCCATGGTAAAACATTTGCAGCCTTATCTGCAAGCGGATCAAATCGCTTCAAAATGCCTTATATTCATGACAGTGATAATTACGAATATGTGAATTTAAATGATATACATACTCTGATTAGCAAACTAAGTACAAAAGAATTTGCTGCTTTCATTGTTGAACCAGTACTAGGTGAAGGAGGAATGATTCCAGCTTCATGTGAGTTTTTAAGACTGGCAGTCGAACTTTGTGAGCAACATGGGACAATGTCGATTTTTGATGAAATTCAAACTGGCTTAGGACGGTTAGGTGATTTCTGTGCAGCAAAAAAATATAAAATATTTCCAGATTGTATTTTATTTTCAAAGGCGTTAGGAGGTGGAATTGTACCTATTGGTGCTGTAATTTATAAAGAACAGTTCTATGATTTTAACTTTGATAAAAAACATAGCTCCACATTTGCTAATAACTCCCTTTCAGCAACAATTGCTCTAAATGTGATTAATTATTTGAATAATCCTGAGAACAATATATATAAAAATGTGAATAATTTAAGTAAGTATTTAGATGAGTGTATAGAAAACATTACTGATCAATATTCAGATATTATTAAATTTACTGGTAAGGGTTTAATGCGCGCCTTTGAATTTTACAATAAAAATGCTCAACAAAATATATTAGTTAATTTCTGTCAAAACAATGGTAGTTTAGCTTATATTATTTGTGGTTTTCTTTTAAAAAATCATAACATATTTGTAATGCCTTTATTGTCTCAACCATGCTCAATTCGATTTGAACCTCCATTAAATATTAATTATAATGATATTGATCGTTTTATTCATGCTTTAGAAGAAATTTGCATAATAATTAATAATGGGCGTTACGATTTACTTTTCGGAAATTTAATAGATATAAATAAAGATTCTTTACCAGATTTGAGTATCTCATTTCCAGTTTCATATGTAGAGGACTCTAAAATAGCTGAAATTTACTATAAAAATGAAGATAAAAATTTAAATGCCGGTAAAACTTTTGCTTTCTTCATTCATGCTACTTCCGCTGAAGATCTAGTAAATACATTCCCTTATTCAATTAAACAAAATTTTAATGATGAACAACTTCGGCAACTTGCGGATGAAATTCTAGATATTGCTCGCATCGATTACAGCCCTGATGTAGGCGCTTTTTTTACTGTATACAACGATCAGACATATGCAAATGGAATGTTTATCTTTTCCCCACTTAGTCCAAAAGATATGATGCGACTTAATGAAAAAGAGAAACTAGAACTAATGCTTGAATACCTGCAAGTGGCTGAAGAAAATGGTGCCGAGTTGGTAGGGTTAGGCGCATACACATCTGTAATCGCTAATGGTGGAACTAGCATCTTACCTTATACCAATAACCTTACAGTTACTAATGGGAATTCACTTACTGCTCTTTCTACAGTAGAGAGCCTATTTTCACTAATAGAAGATAAAAATGTAGAAAATGCATACGCGGTTATTGTGGGAGCAAGAGGATCAGTAGGAAAAATAGCTGTTTCAGGAGTGGCCCACAAATATGGCAATTTAATATTGGTAGGTCGGCCAGGAAGTGAATTAAAAATCCAGCAAGAAATTATTCCTTATTTAATACAGAGCTGTCTAACTACAGATTATGAAATTTCAAAAAATTCCTTTTTTGATAAATTAAGTTCTTATCTAAACATTACTGATTATAAGACGATCAATTTTCATAAGTTAGTTGATGATATTTCTAAGTTAGGAGTTTCTGTGGAAGTCGATTATCAAATTGCTTTCTCGAAAGCAGATGCAGTCATTTCAGCTACAAGTGAAGGTAAGGGTTTCCTGAATACTAAATATCTCAAAAAATCTGCTTTAGTATTTGATGCTGCCAGACCGTTTGACTTCGTAAATGATGAAGACTTCAAAATCTATGAGGGAGGTCTAGTTAGACAACCTAACGAAGTGTTTTATAGCGACTGTAATATGGTAAAAGCCCCGCCTGGAATTAATTTAGCTTGTTTATCAGAAACTATTGCCTTGGCATTAGATAATACAAAAGAACACCAAAGTATTGGAAAAAGTATAGATTTCAAAAAAGCAAGCAGTATCTTAAATATATCAAAAAAACAAGGCTTTAAGTCAGTCAATTACAACTTAAAATAAGAGTTAAATATGTTTTCTATTAGATCCTTACATACTAATGAACTAATTGATACAGAACTTCTAAATCTTTGCGGAAGTTCAGTATCACCCCTGCTTTTTGAAAAAAATCTTACGTGGTTTATATCTGATAAATCTGCTATAGCCTTTTTTCAATACAAAAATACTTTGATCAGTCTAGGGGGAATTTTAGCAAGCACAAATGATAAAGAACAAACACTTAAGAACTTCTTAAAATACTGTAAAGACAAGAAATACCAATACCTTTTTTTACATTTCCCTAAAGAGGATATTCCATTCTTTGAAAGAAACTCATTATTGATCAATCAATTAGGAGCATCTTATACAATTGATATTAAAAAATATTCACTCGAAGGAAAGAAGTTCCAACAACTACGTAATAAAATTAATAGAGCTAAGAAAAGTGGTGTTTCAGTAGAAAGAATTGATGACCAAGTTAATTTTGAAATTCTTAAACCGAGGCTTAAAGAGATCAATAAATCTTGGTTAAAAGATAAAAAAACTAAACATTTAACCAATTTGGTTACTGATTTCGAAGCATTAAATTTAGATTCTGGACTTCATAAACTCTATATAGCTAATAAGGAAAATGAGGTCATAGCATATATTATATATAGTAAAAATTTTGGTAAGTTTAAGGGATGGTTTCATAACATTACACGTAAGGCCCCAGGTACTCAAGATGGAGTAATGCAGCTAATCAATCAAAAAGCACTCAATGAATTAGAGGATTTAGATTATCTGAATTTTGGGTTTACACCTTTGGTGGAACTACAGCCTAATTTGAACTTTAATTCTTCTCCTACTTTTCATAAGATAATGAGATTTATGGAAAGTAAAGGTGGTGTTGTCTATCCCGCTCGTTCACAACGGCAATATAAAATGAGCTGGCGACCACAAATAATTGATTATGAATATATTGCATTTCCTCAAGGGAAAGCTATCAAATCTCTTTTAACTCTACTACGCTCAACGAATAGTATATGATCACTTTTACAAAAATTTAATGATGAAAGATTATTAAAAAAAACTCAATAGTTAATATCTTTGCATAAATTAGATTGATTATCCCCTATAGATTTTCATAAAATTTATATCTGTAAAGTGGACTGCCACCACTCTCCTAGACAAATATCATCTATTCTTTTTGCATAGGAGAGAACATTATGAGTGGACAACGATACACCCCAGAGTTTAAAGATGAAGCTGTTAAATTGATTACTGAACGCGGATATTCTGTCACTGATGTCGCAGAACGTTTAGGCGTATCACAACACAGCATTTATAAATGGCCAAAGGCAGTGCAACCTTTACGCAACAGCCCTGATGAACATGAATTGCTCGAGGCAAAGAAAGAAATCCTTCGCCTTAAAAGTCAGCTTAAACAGACTGAAGAGGAACGGGAAATCTTAAATAAGGCCGCAAGGTACTTTGCAAGCCTGCCCGAGTAAAGTATCAGTTTATTCTGGAATACAGCCATCAATTTAAGATTAAAACGATGTGTCGAGTTCTTAAGATTGCTCGTGCTGGCTATTATGCTTGGCTACATGAACCCGAATCAGGCAGAACAATTGAAGATAGACGGTTATTACAACTAATCCGTTCTTCTTATGATGCCAGTTATGGCATCTATGGTTATCGTCGCATTACGCTGGATCTTAAAGAGCTAGGTGAAAGCTGTGGACCTAATCGTGTGTTGAAGATCATGAAAGACAATGGCATTACCGCTGTTCGAGGATATAAGAAGCATAAAAGTTATGGTCGTGGTCGTCCTCAGATTGTGCCACCTAACCATTTAAATCGAGAGTTTGTTGTAAACACACCTGATACCTCGTGGGTAACTGATATTACCTACATACGCACCTGGCAAGGCTGGTTATATCTGGCGGTGGTTCTCGATTTATATTCAAGGAAAGTCATCGGTTGGTCAATGAAACCTGCGCTTGCCAAGGATATCGTTTTAGATGCACTTCTTATGGCGGTATGGCGACGCAAACCGAATGAACCTGTGATCATACACTCAGACCAAGGCTCACAATACAGCAGTGGAGACTGGCAGAAATTCTGTCAGAAGCATAATTTAGTTCCAAGTATGAGTCGTCGTGGAAACTGTTGGGACAATGCTGTTGCGAAACCTTTTTTAGCAGCTTAAAGAAGGAAAGAATTAAAAAGAGGATCTATAAAACACGAGAAATAGCGCGTGCAGATGTGTTTGATTATATCGAGATGTTTTACAATCGAATCAGGCGTCATTCGCACCTCGACGGAATGAGCCCAGAAGCATTCGAGGCAGCTTCAAAATGAGGCTGTCTCGTGTCTAGGATACTGGGAGCAGTCCACTACGTGGCGGACGATTCTTGAAGCAGTAGGCTCTGACACACCATAACTCGTTGCGACATGAAACAATGTTCGATATTCACGCCAATAATTTAAGCACAGAAGGATTTGATCTTCTACACTTAACTTAGATGGTCTACCTTTAGCAGGTACAAGCATTTTTAGCTGTTCAGCCATTAAATCAAAGGTTGACCATGAGATGCCTGTATATCGCTTAAACTGTGTTTCAGAAAGCTTCTTTGAGTCGATGTATTTCATTCGCAAATTATGCATGAATATTTAAAATTATTCGGTACAAATAGTCAGCAAGGGATAGATCGTTTTTTGATTTATGAAAGAGATCTAATATTTTTTGATAATTGTATATTATCCATACATCTCTCTACAAACAAAAATTAAAACCACTAATACATTTTTGAATAGTAAAAATCATAAATTGATTTTAATCAATTTCATTTTATAGCGATATCTGTACGATATAGGTTACATTCAAGTTTATAAAAAAACCACTTAGCCAACAGAAAGTTTATAATCCTATTTTTCAAAAACCTAAATCTCATCAAAGAGATAACTTACCATGAATTTACTTAAACTTTAATAAAAATTTTATACCTTGATTTTTATAGTTTTTTCGATCAGAAATTAACTTATCTTTTTTTTAGGGAAGTGTTTTGAAAAACTTCCCAATCTAAAAGCTATTCCTTTTTCACATCAAGTAAAGGTTCTTTTTTTTTATTTTTATCAAAACTTTGTTCTTTAGCTTGCATAAAACCAAAAATATTTAATGAAAAAAATAGAAATATTGAAAATATAGTAGCAACTATATCCTTATCACTAGTTTTTTTTAAATCAACGTTAATTATTTTTAAGGCAGAATAAAAATAACTACCAAATAAAATTATTGGAAAATTTAACCACACTAGCATCGCTACTTTACCTGTTAAATTTGCTGTAAGGATTAAACCCACTATTTCAAAGCAAGTAAAATAAATTGTTAAGATTATTAAATATACTTGATTTTCTATATCTTCAGAAACTATCCCTTTTAAACCTTTAAATACATAAAGCGTAAGGACTACAAATAACAATAAAACGAACAATAAATAAAAAACAGCATAATCTATAACACAAGTATTACTCTTCAACTCTATTACACATTTTTCAGAAACTAATCTTATTACATAAAAAACTGCATAATAGCAAACAACAAATAAAGATATTAATGTTGCCTGTCTCAGTATTACATCAGTCAAATCTATTTTTTCAGTCATTCAATTCACTATTTTTAAATTATTTTACGGCTTTAAACGAGGTCTCAATGCTGTTCTAATATCAGAAAGTTGTACACCTTCTGACTGTAACTGGCTCCTAACAGCATTAAATACATCTTCTATTTGATTAGGATCGCTAATAGTTACAATGATACTGAATGGTATAGGCTCTTTGATCACATAATCTGCTCTAGTTAATGGCTCTACTACCAAACGACACTGTGAAGATTGTCCAACACCTTCAATAAATACGTCATTTAATTGTTTGATTGGCCACCATTTAGCTCCTTGTGCAATTCTTTCTTTTTCTAAGCCACTATCTGCTTTTTCATTTCTAATCATTCCACGATAAGAAATTTTTCCAGTGTTTTTATCAATTTTAGCTTGTCTTAGCCATGTGTTTATATTGACTAAGACGAATTCAGCGCCATTTTCTCTTTCGATTGGAGGGCGATACACTGTTGTAATTTTCACACTACCTTGACATTTACCTTCTGGAGTAACTAGGCAAGATGGCCATGCAAAATCAAAAACCATTTGCTGTCTATGACCTATTTCACCATTAAACACCATTGTAATTTCATGATTATTTAACAATAGTGATGAACTTGCATTTTGAGGTAATCCAACCCCAACATAATCTTTTGCTACTCTTTTTAAATTCTTCGTTTGTAATATTTGCGGTACTTCAGAATTATGTAATAACAATCCACTCAAAGCCTCTCTAGGCACTTTCCCCTCAATTGCAAAATCTAGTGCTGCAAGAGTTTTTGCTACTAACGGTGCAGCATAACTAGTACCGCAACCTTGACATAAATTACCGTCAGGACTTATCGAATAAAGACCATGTGATTTTGCTAATCCTCCCCCCACATGTGCAATATCAGGCTTTGCTCCATATGATGGACCAGGTCCTTTTCTAGTATACTGAGCTGGTTTTATATTACCTGTCATTGAGCTTGGATCTAACGCTCCTACTGTAATAGAACGTAGACTATCTGCTGGTTGAAAAATTCTATCTTTTCCTGAGTGTCTATACTCTGCAAGCATTTGCAAAGCATCTTTATCAGTTGATGGCCACGGTTTTCTTACAGTATTTTGATCTAAATTGCCTGCTGGCAATACAAAAATAACATCATATTTATCGCATATCTGGTCTATTGTATTTGCAAATAAACTATAGCGAGTATCCTCAACTAAAGTTTCAACAGACAAGCTCATATTAAAAATACGAACTCCTTGTGAAACTGCTTCTGCTATTTCAATTTCAAGCTGCTCAAGAAAGTCAATAAACCCATTTGGGTAGTAATATGAAAATTTCTTTTCATCTGGATATATCCCCAAATCATAAAACTTACATTCACTTTCTTCTAATTCAGGTAAGGGATTTAACTTTTTCCCAGCACTTACAAGCCCTGCAATGAATGTACCGTGATCAGTTTTCTTCATGTTTGGAAATACAAAATCAGAACTTCCAATACTCCATGAATTTAAGGCAGCAATGTCAGCAACACCAGAATCAATAATTCCAACCACAGGATAATTTTTACCTGCTTGAGGTAAATTCAGAGTACAAACAGATTCATTAACTGTGGATTCATTAGATGCTTGTAAAATTGGTGGAAGAAAGATAGATCTGACAATTTGTGAATTATCTAAAAAGGCAAGTAATGACTCATGATCTTCAAGTGTTGCTCCATTTGGGCGATTCATTTTAATTACAAAAAAAGTGTTAGAAAGCCAATCCTTATTCACTTCTATTACAGAAATTGGGATATCTAATGCATTTAAGCTAGCTTTAAATTTTCTCAATAGCTTTAAAGACTGACTCTTCTGCTTGTCATTAACAGTTTGTGAAACAAAATCAGCTGAATAGAACGTCTCTATATAATAAGCTCCGCCTGTTCTAGCATCACTTAACCAATTCCAAGCTTGCTCTGTCGTAAAATTTCTTCGCTCTTGGGTTGAATAAGCTCTAATTGTAGTAATTGCACCAACCTCACTCCTTTGAGCACTCGGTTTAGCAACTGTTTTACCCTTTTTATCCTTTACCCAATTTGTTTTTTCTTCAGCAGCGATTACAGCTAATTCAGCTGTTTGGAGATCTTCTTCAGATAATTCAACAATTAACCGTCCGAGTTCATTACCACCAATAGATCGTACTTTTTTTAAAGGAAAAAGTTTATCTGTTGGTTTATGACTTTTAGCCCAAGCAGCTGATTGTAATTCAACAGTAGCGTATATAACCTCATTATCTTTGAGCATTTTACTACTTCTAAGATATTGAATTTCTTCGATCAAATTTTGTTTATGAGTCTTAAAATCTTCATCACGCCCAGCATAAAAATCCTTATTTCCTCCACCTGGTGGCTTATTATTGGCCACCACATAGTTTTGTGTATTTAGGACAATTTGTACTGGGTTATTACTCATATTCTTATCCTTCTAAAGCTACGATATCTTTGTTGGAATTTAACATTTTGCTAATTTTAGGTTGTGTTACACCAAATAATTGAGCTATTTTCATTTGTGAAAAACCTAACTCAGTATCATGGTTCAACACTTGAGCTAATTCTTCAGGTGAACTTAATACCTTTTGCTTTCGCTCATTGCTATTTGTATTCGCATTCAAACGCAAATATTCTTTAATTGTTTCTAAAAAATGAAATTCTTTATCTAGAATGGCAATTTTTCTTTGAATAAAAAATGCCAATTTTTCAATATCCGATCCACTATAACCTTTTGATAACCATACTAAAAAATCTAATTGGACATCAGTTATTTTAATTAAATCATTAAAATGATTCTGCAACATTGTACGTCGTGCTAAAGCTACAGGTTTTGGAATTTCAATTCTTAAATCAAATCTACGCCAAATAGCTGAATCTAAAAGTAATTCATGATTAGTAATCGCAATTGTAAAACCAATCTTGCTTCTTTCATCAAGACATTGAAGTAAGGTATTTACAACCCTCTTTAGCTCACCAAGTTCATTTGGATCATCACGCAACTTAGCAATTGCATCAAACTCATCTAACAACAAAATACATTTATACCTATTTGCAAAAGCAAAAAGATTTGCAATATTTCGCGCAGTTGTACCTAAAAAAGATGAAAGTAACCCATCGAGGCGAGCCACAATAATTGGTAATCCTAATGTTTCACCGATATGATGTGCTAACAATGTTTTACCAGTACCTGGTGCTCCAAAGAGCATTAAAGATAATGCAGGCTCAATTCCCTTGCTCTTTAATTTATCGACATGTTTCCATTCATCCAAAATATTATTGATACTTAAAGCTAATCCACTTTCGAAAATTGGCAAAGTTATAGGATTAGCGCTAGGAAAAATAATTTCGGCTAATGATGCGCTTGTTTCTCTATCAACAGGAGCCTTCACTGTTGGAATCAATTGCTCACCTGTTAAGGCATTTGATGACAGAACAACTCTGCTCGGCAAAATTTCTATATTCTTTTTTTTAGCTTGTAAAAGCTTTTTTAATCCAGCAACTTGATCCACCTCTTCATCTTTCTCCAAAGCTTTTATCAACCTTTCAACATGACCTGATATGGCTGGATTTTCGACTTGTAGTGCTGCTCGGCATATAGCGACAACAATTGAGTAATGTTGCATGTTCCACCTAATTGCTTTCTATTCCAAAAAATAAAAAACTATAACTAATTTTAATTATTATATAACAAAATATCAGACAAATATTCATTTTTAAATATATTTATAAATAAAATTAGATTTTTTATAAACTATTTTATACTTTTCATAACTAAAATCATTTTTTAACTGATACTGCGTTTCGATAACACAATGTCTTTTCTCTTCTTTTGTACTAATCTCTAAAAATACTTTCAAACAAATATGGTCTATATTTCATATCCTGCATTATCAATGAAGGAATAACTTTCCAGAAATCAATATAATACTTAATTCTATAAGGCCAATCACAAAGTAACCACAGGGCAATTTGTACTAAGTAGTGTCGCTCAGAATGTCTCAAACTTTCAAAAGATCGTTTAGGCTTATTTGTAAAATCTACTAACTCATTATTGATCCCAAGATCTTTCTCTAAATCAACTATATTGAATCTTGCCCGAGGATTTGATCTTGCACTAATAAGGAGCATTAAAATTTGTCGAAAAATTTTAAAAAATAACTGCGAATAATGAATTATTGGTAATGGATGCATAGTAAAGCCTTTATTTGGTGCATCCAATAAAACTCTCATCGCACCATAAACTTCTGTATCTATAGCATTCCAACACTTTTGTTTTTCTTCTGCTAAATCAGTTAAACATTGATGGCAAAACCTCACTGAATGCCGTGTTACTTCATTCTTATAACCGATATCACCACGGAAAATAATTATTGGTGCATCGCAATTTGGACATGAATCTCTTAGTAAGCAATTGTGCACTGGGCAAACTGTATAAAATGCTAATCTCCAAACACTTCGAAAGTATGATATGTGATTTTCAGCCAAACAACTTGGGCAATATTGCAGACCATGAAGCCGTCTTAGACGATGATAAATACCTTGCGATAGTAACAAATGAGTATTTGTTTTAACTACAATATTATCGTACACATACCCTTCATATTTTTTTAGTGTTGTAGCATACACATCTTGAAAAGTTGCACCTGAAAGCTCCATCAACCCATGTATTAACCAATCTGGCGCAAAAACATCAATATCCCTATTCCATATCTGCTTATCATGACCAAAATATGATGAATATAACGTGTGAGCTTTAATACTATTAGCATGAGCAAGCCTAAGCATCCAAGATGATAGAATTTCTCCAATATAAGGTTTAGGATGAATCGGTAAGAACTTATCAGATTCTCCAAATAAATTTTTCATATCCTCGAAACGGAAGATTTTCTATCTGCTGGTCGGACATAACCGCATTTTTCTAAGGCTAAAATATCTATTTTTTCTCTATCATTTCTAATTGCCCAAATTGCAGCTCTATTTAAAAGTTGAGATAATTCACCAATTGTTCCACCTGACATATATAACAATTTAGTAGCAAGTTCCTTTTCTGTAAGCATTGATGGATTTCTTAAAGGAATGATTCTTTCAAAACTAGCTAAAAGTCTTGCTAAATCAGTATTTAATTCCCATTTTGGCAATACAGCTGGCATAAATCTATTTTGAACCTGAGGATCTACTTGAAGTGCTCTTATAGCATCTGCTGTACCAACCCCAACAATAGGAACATTAAGTTCATTGCCCAAATATTTAATTACATTTAAAAAATTTCTTTGCTTTAGGGATGGACCAGCTAATAAGTGCTGAATTTCATCAATTACAATCATCCCTAAATTTACTTGCTGTAATATAGTTATTACTCGTTGCCTTTTTTGATCTGTAGACTCAGAAGCTTTTAAACTACGAAACAATAAAGCTAAAATATTATTGTACAAACCTCTTTCGTCAGGACTTGGAGGTGATTGAACATAAAGAACGGGGATCCGAACAGCAACTCCATCTAGATTAGGATCGGCAGGGTGTAATTGTCTAAACCTCTCAATAAGTAAGGTTTTACCATTATTTGTCTCACCAGTGATCAATAAATTAGGCATTCGGGACTGCTTAGGGTGTAATAACAAATCCTCAAGTTGATCCAAAATCCTTTGTGCAGAAGGGTATCCAATCCACTTGTGCTTCAGAATATGAGCTATTCGTTCTTCATTTGATGTATTTAATATTTGGGATGCCACTTCTGAAAGATGGTCTATTTGTTTCACAAGTTTTCCTCAATTTCATCAAATGGTGTAATTTGATCAGCTGGGTAACCAACATATTGATCATAATCTTTATCCATTTTTTCAATATTCATTTCTTCTTTATGGATTGGTTTATTCCAAGCAACCTTTCGTTGTTTGTTCCTCCTTGCAGCTTTAGCATTTTTTGTTTTCTGAATCGCTAAAACTTCAATTTCACGCATTCTTTTTATACCATCAAAAATGAGTTCTTCATTAGGCTGTAACCCTTCATTTTCTTCTAGTCTTTTTATGACAGCTTTTAACTCCCATAAACTTATTGGGGGTCTTGAAATATCTCGATAAGGTATAGATACATAATTTTTTGAATGTGGATCCAAAAAATACACAACACTAATATCACGAGGATCTCGTGCAAATATAAATTTTCTTTTTAATTTTGAATTTTGTTCATCTCTCGCATGAATCCACACTCTAAGTACATCACTGTAATAATGAATATTATCTATAAGAACACCATATTCTTGAATCGTTCGTTCTACATAAGGCATGAAGTCTAGTCTAAGTTTTTCTTCATTATTTATAGGGATTGGCAAGCCAATTCCAGGGTAATTTTCAGTACCAAGAATAGCTTGTTCATATAATTTTATAGGTGGTATATCACTAATACCTTTATGTGATTTCTGATGGTAAACCTGCACGATAAAAATCGTGAACCAATGTTCAAATTCACTTAATGTCATACTTGCCATTTTTTCTGAATCATAATTTTTCTTATGCTGAACATTAGAAAAGGTTGTGCCCGATATAGAGTGAGTTTTTGACATAAAAGTACGAAATGCTCTTTCAACATGCCCTCCATAATTTGGCAACCCCTTAGGTCTATGTTCCAAAATAATGCCATGTTCTTGACACGCACGCTCAAGCATGGCACCTCGAAACTCTTTGGCATTATCCACATAGATTTTTCTCATTTTGCCCCAAATTGGCCATGGAGTTGCAATACCAAATTTAGCCAACCATATATCTTTAGTCATAATTGAGTGCGAAATACATAAGCCCACAGATAATGCTCCTGGTGCTTCTAATGTGATATAGAAGCCAGTTATCATCCTAGAGAAGCAATCAATTGCGATCGTTAAATACGGTCGACCTATTGGTAATCTATCTTTATCATCAACCAAAATAAGATCAACAGGCGTATGATCCATTTGAACAACAGCTAAAGGAAAATCTGCTCCAGGAAAACTCCCTCTAATTGGCTGAAACTTTTCTCTAGCAATTTTGCTACCGAATCTTGCACTAACTACGTCTTTTTCAGAGAGTTCTTGAATGCGATTTCTAATAGTATTTGGATGAGGTGCAACTATCTCATTTTCAAAGCATAATCTTTGTACTTCCAAACAAGTTTCAGCCACACTTCTTCTTTGACTAGTCAAATAAAATTTTGAAATTACATCATCAACAAACTCTTGTGTTTTACTTTCTAAACGAGACTTTTTGATATCGTTTCTTGGTTTTCTTAATAATGTACTGACTCGTCCTGTTTCTTCTAATTTATTAAGCCATCTATAAATGGTTGCAACATTCTTTTTGGCTTTTGTTGCAACACTTTCAACTTGTTCTAATGTTCTTTCATTTTTTTCTAAATCTAGAAGAGGTTTTATAAGAAGATACTTATCCCATGCTTTTTGCCAATCAGCATCTGAAACTAATGGCAAGTCTTGTCTAATTTGGCTTTCACATTCATTTAAAATTTTTAATTCATTTATAGGTGCTATATCTGATTGCTTCGTTATTTTATTACGTAAAATAGCTTTGTTTAAACCGACAAAATCTAATAAGTAATACTCTACATGATTCCATGTAACAACTGTCCCAGGTATTAGTCTGTTCATGACCTTGATTCCATTGTCCAAATCTTAGAACGCATAGTTAAGACTTCAGTCAAATCACATCCTATCCGCCTTAAAGCTATCAGCCTCCATAATACCCTTATTGCATCCGCCCTCACCCAAGGATCTCTAAATAAGCTCACTAATAAAGTTTCAGGATCTGAGATACGTAATTCCTCCAACTTGATCAAAATGTTATCTTCAACACTAACTGGGCTTATTTCATTCCTATATTCGATTAAAAATTTTATATTTTTTAAATAATTAGTTCTAATTTCAAATTCTGTGTAAACTTTAAAAACCCAACCTTGCTCTAATGCATAAACTTTTGCTGCTTTAAAACAGTCAATCAACCTTTTCCAATCCTTCCTAAAATCATCTCTATATTTAATTTCACACAACACTGGCTTTAGTTCACTCGCAGGAAAAAGGTCATGCCTATATTCAATTAAACCATCTGGAACATAGGTTGTTTTTCTACCAGATCTATCACGAAAGCTTATTTTTACAGGTTGTGGAGTATACAATTCAACATTATTATCAAATCTAACTAGCTCCATAAAGTCTCTTTCTAAAGATGACTCATATTGACCTAGTGTTGGAATAGTTCCTCTTATGGAACTAGTTCCAATCGCAATTTTTCGAACGGGCTTTTTTTGTTGTGAATTCATTCGCATTTATTCCTGTAAAAACTGTACTATATTCGCATTTATTTATGTTTTTTACAGTGGATCACACCCTCGACCAGGTGAGATCACCTTAGCCCATTTAGGTGTACTTTTTCTCGATGAATTACCTGAGTTTGACCGAAAAGTCTTAGAAGTATTGAGGCAGCCTCTTGAGTCGAAAGAAATCGTCATTTCCAGAGCATCAAGACAAATTACTTTCCCGGCTAATTTTCAATTTGTCGCTGCAATGAATCCATGTCCATGTGGATATGCCTTCAATCAAGACAGTCGTTGTCAATGTTCACCTGAATCAATTAAGCGCTATCAAAATCGAATTTCTGGCCCTCTACTAGATCGGATTGACTTACATATTGATGTGCCACCTTTACCTCCTCAAGACATGCAAAGCACTACACCGATGGAGAATTCTGAAACCGTCAGAAAACGGGTGATTCAGGCCTATGAGTTGCAAATTCAACGACAAGGTGTGACAAATCAAAATCTAAGTTCTCAACAGCTTGATCAAGTGGCTCAACTAGATGATTCTGCAAAAAAGATTATCGCTATGGCTCAACAACGTTTGAATTTATCAGCACGTTCTTACCACCGAATCTTACGTGTCGCTCGTACAATTGCTGACTTAGCGTGTTCTGAACACATACAAACAGCTCACTTAACTGAAGCACTCTCTTATCGTAAACAGGAATAAAAAAAAGCGACTCAGTTGAGTCGCCTTTTTTAATTGAGTTGAGTTTAGAAGCTATAACCCAATGCTAATACCATTTTATTCTTTAAATTGTTTCCATAACGATCATCACCACCAATAATATAATTCATGCTTGCTGTGACACCTGTTTCCCCTAAAGCTTTACTTAGACCAATATCAAAGTGACGGAAATTAAAACTTTCTGACTCTGGTGTTTCTGCAACATACTTACCGTCTTTTTCATAAACATATAAACCCAAAGCTGTGTCCAAGCTAAAATCGTTTGGTAGAGGATAACTATATGTAGCTTTTAAATATGTGTCTCCAGCGTTCCCCCAACCTGTATCCTCCAACAAAGTTTGAGCAGTTACTCCGACATCTTTGTAATTCAGACCGAGTAATAATTCAAAGCCATCATAAACTGAGGTTTCAACGTCATAATAATAGTAATAAGTTGTACCTACAGTAAAACCAGTGTTTTCATTGATTGAACCGTTGTAACCCACATAAAAATTATTTTCCATTGGATTGTTAGTACCGTAAGCATCTGTACCTAACGTAGATGTCCACCACCCTGCGTACAATCCAGAACTATGGCTATAGTCTAATCCACCTTGTAATGTAGCTTCAGTATTTTCAGGAGCTGCCGTATTACCACGCAATATATAACTTGATAAAACACTGATATTACCTGATACAGAATGCGGTGAAGTTGGTGCTTCAGCAAAAGTAAATGTTGATGCAGATGCTACAACTGCTAGACCCAATGCTTGAATTGCTAATTTCATATTTATGTTCCCCCACATCATGATTAGATGCTTTTTCGGTTTATTTGTTGAACTCATATGTGAATTAGCAATAGCTATGCCAAAGTTAAAGGTGTCTAGATACAAAGGAATTAAAACAACGAGATAAAATAATTTAAATTAATGATTTTATTAGTATATTTATTTAAATTTCTTATTTTTAAAAATACTTAAAGCAATTTTTTGTGATGATCCCCTTCAGTTAAAGATATATCTTTTTAGATCACACATTCATTTACAACTTGCCTCATTTTAAGGCTATTTTTTAAACAAATTTAAAATTCGAGTATCAATTTAGTGCGGCATGAAAAGCCAATGATGTCTGAACCACATTAAAATTAAATGAAAATGAACTGAATAAATATCATTCTTATTTAAAATCCTTTATTCATCCTTATTTACTTCTGATGTTACAAAAAAAAACGTGCCAGATTGACTAAATTAAATAAAAAAAAGAATATCAGGTTAAAAATAAATATATGTTATTAATAGTTAAATTTAATTTTATAATAATTTTAATCTTTAATAATTCACAACTTAGTTTAATTTATATACTTTTTGCTTATGACTTTAGGTGCGAAATTGTGAATAATAGAGCCAATTTTGTTATACATTACGTATACAAATACTAAACATTAACCATAATCATTTTGTATGAGGCTCTCTCCCAATGCAAAAATTCCAAAAACTAAGCTTAGCAGTTCTTATTCAAACTGCTTTAATTTCTACTGCATTTGCGAGTGAGCAAAGTGAATCAAAGGGATTCGTAGAAGATGCTGAAGGATCAGTATTATTCCGTACAGGTTTCTTGCATCGTGATAAAAAGAACGGTGTCGAAGATACCAGCTCAGCAGCTCAAACAGCCATGGTTAAAATTGAGTCTGGTTTCACGAAAGGTATCGTTGGTTTCGGTGTTGGTGTTATTGGTGATGGGTCTTTCAAATTAGGTGATAATGCCCATACCGGTAATGACATGATTCCAGTCGATAATAATGGTCATGCTTATGATCATTGGGCAAGAGGTGGTGCTTTCATCAAAGCTCGTATGTCGAACACCACAGCTACTTATGGGACTCAGATTTTAGATTTACCTGTTCTTGCAAGTAATACAGCTCGTTTGGTACCTGAATATTACACTGGCTTGTTAATCCAAAGTAATGAAATCGATAATTTGACTTTGGTTGCTGGTAAATTTACTGAAAACCAACGTTCTAGTCAAATCAATACCGATGGAAATGAATTAGATCGCGCGGTTGTTTGGGGCGCTAAATATAACTTTGGTGATGCTCTCAATGCGTCTTATTATGGTACAGACATTAAAGATCGTTTAGAACGTCACTATGTGAATGCCAACTATAGTTATGCCGTGGCTAAAGGTAAGTTGACTCACGATTTCAGTGCATATCGTACTGAATGGGATGCTGCACCAAATAATACAGCATATACTTATTCTCATACTTCAAATGATTTCAACAACTTAAGCAATAATATTTGGGCAATTTCAACAACTTACAATACTGGTCCACACAATGTAATGCTTGCTTACCAACAAAATACAGGTAATACAGGTTATGACTATGGTTTGGGCAAAGGTGTTGGTGATGGCCATCAAACGATTTATATGCCTAACTCGTATTTATCTGATTTTATTGGTAATGATGAAAAATCTTTACAGCTACAATATACCTATGATTTTGGCGCATTAAATGTTCCTGGTCTGTCATGGACTTCGGCATTTGTTTATGGATGGGATATTGATGTATCTGCAGGGGGTACTGACCGCTCAGTATTGCTAACCAATGATGCACAGGAACGTGAATTCTTTAATCAAGTGAAATATACAGTCCAATCTGGTTTTGCTAAAGATGCAAGCTTACGTGTTCGTCACTCTTACTACCGTGCAAGTGATGAATATCAAAGTGCTTATATCGGCGACACCAACGAATGGCGTATTTGGTTAGACATTCCCGTGAAATTATTCTAATTTTCAACTAAAAAGATCAATAAAAAAACCTGCACTTTGTGCAGGTTTTTTATAAAAGCTACAAGATCAAAGTTTGTAGCTTTATTTATACATCAGGCAAATTATTTGTTTGCTTCTGCATAAGCAGCAATTGAGCTTAACACTTCTTGTTTAGCAACATCTGCACCTTCCCAACCACTTAACTTGACCCACTTACCTGGCTCTAAGTCTTTGTAGTGTTGGAAGAAATGTTCAATTTGACTAATCAATAAAGGAGGAAGGTCAGTATATTCTTGAACATCTTTATAGATTGGCGTTAATTTATCGTGTGGTACAGCGACAAGTTTCGCATCAACACCACCATCATCTTCCATATTTAATTTACCCACTGGACGGCAACGGATAACCGAACCTGGTTCTACAGGATGTGGAGTAACAACTAATACGTCTAATGGATCGCCATCAAGAGATAATGTATTTGGTACATAACCGTAGTTTGCTGGGTAGAACATTGCAGTACCCATGAAACGATCTACGAAAAGTGCATCTGAATCTTTATCAATTTCATATTTAATTGGTGCTGCATTTGCAGGGATCTCGATAATTACATAGATATCGTTTGGTGCATCTTTACCTGCAGGGATATTACTGTAGCTCATAGCAAACTCTTTACTGTCAGTGTTCATTAAAATGGGGTGATTATAACGCTTTATTCAGCAATCATCATTCGATTATACAAGCTGAAGATGTATTTTAGGTATGGTGTTAGTCTGTTTTTCTTAGAGCAATCGAATAATTAATAAAAGCAATAAGATCGGACAAAGCATTGATAAGAACCAAACAATTGATCTAAGGGTCGCCCAATTACATAAATAACAAATCCCATAGATGATTCGTAAGACGATATACGCCGAACCTAATAGAATCACCAATTGTTGTTGAACAACCATATACTCAGCCATCAAAACTGCCGCAATAAATAATGGCAAACTTTCAAAGCTATTTTGCTGAGCTGCATTTGCTCGAGCCGCTAAGCCTGTGGTTTTAGACATGAATTCACGCGGATTTTGATTATCCTGCCCTTTGAAACCACCTGCAATTTTAGCAATGACTGTAAATAAATAAGGGAGTAAACAAGCAATTAAAATAAGGTAAATAACACCTTCAATACCGTGCATGGATTTCAGTCCAATGATTTAAGCTGGTTTTATCTTAGCATGATGTTTGTGCGATAATTTTAGTTAAATTATTTTGTTTATTAAAATTCTGAGTAATGGCATGACCAATTCTGACCAAAAAAAGTTATTTGATGTTCTCGAGTTACAAAAGCAACATCAAAAACGTGTCGATCGTGTGCTTTATATCGTTCTTCCGATTATGGCTTTCTTGATCAGCGTAATTTGTGCCAATATGAATTGGCAATCGACTCTCGGCACATTGCTGGTTCTCATCATCGCCTTTATCGCAGTCGGGATTAAACGAGCGAATAAATGGATCTGGCTGAGCATTATTTCTGTATATAGCTTAGTTGATATTTACTTCAGTTATTCAGGACAGTTACCGAGTTCTGCTGTAGGGCGTCATTTAGGTACAATGCTGACATTCACATTTATTATTGCAACAGCGCGACCTTATATCGACCGTTGGCTAATGAAAGAATAAAATAAAAAAAAGCGCCTTACGGCGCTTTTTTTATTTGAATTATTTGCGTAAATCTTTACGAAGGATTTTACCGACATTCGATTTTGGCAATTCATCCATGAATTCAACATAACGAGGACGCTTATATCCTGTTAAGTTTTCTTTCGCAAAAGCTAATACTTCTTCTGTTGTTAATGATGGATCTTTCTTCACAACAAACAGCTTAGGCACTTCACCTGATTTTTCATCAGCTACACCAATCGCTGCAACCTCGAGTACTTTAGGATGTGTTGCAATCACTTCCTCGATTTCAGATGGGTATACGTTAAAGCCTGATACCAAGATCATATCTTTCTTACGATCAACAATCTTGAAGTAACCACGAGCATCCATGATACCGATATCACCAGTACGGAAGAAACCATCTGCGGTCATCACCTTAGCTGTTTCATCTGGTCGGTTCCAATAGCCTTTCATGACTTGAGGACCACGAATTGAAATCTCACCTTGCTCACCTTGTGGAACTTCATTGCCATCGTCATCCAATACAGCGACATCCGTTAAAGGTAATGGGATACCAATCGTACCGCTAAACTCTTCAGATGCCGGTGGGTTTGCCGTTGCAATAGGTGAAGTTTCAGAAAGACCATAGCCTTCAATAATATTTGTACCTGTGATTTTTTTCCAAGCTGCAGCAGTTGAAGGCAATACAGCCATACCACCACCCATCGCCATTTTTAATTTGCTATGGTCAAGTTGTTTGAATTCTTCATTATGAACGAGTGCGTTGAATAAAGTATTCACTGCTGGGAAGAAACCAGGCTGATATTTGCGTAGCTCTTTAATGACTGCAGGGAGATCACGAGGGTTAGGAATCAATACGTTTGCTTGACCCTTGTACATACCATAAAGTGCACAAACCATGAATGCAAAGATATGATATAGCGGTAATGCGCAGAAAATGCGATCGTCGCTCGCACCATCTTGAGCACCAAATTTAGATTGGAAAATACCGTCTGCTTGCATTAAGTTTGCAACAAGGTTGCGATGTGTTAATTCCGCACCTTTTGATACGCCTGTTGTACCACCTGTATATTGCAATACAGCAGTGTCGCTCAACGTTGTTGCTGGACGCTTATAATGTGCAGAACTGCCTTTAGACATCGCAGTCGTGAATTTCACGTGTCCTGGGATATTCCAAGCTGGAATTTGCTTACGCACTTTACGTAAAACAAAATTCACGAGTGTACCTTTTAAGGTACCTAACATATCACCTACAGTCGCCACGATCACATGCTTAACTGGCGTTTTACCAATAATTGATTGATAAACAGAAGCAAAGTTTTCAATAATCACAAGTGCTTCAGTGCCAGAGTCATTCAGTTGATGCTCAAGTTCACGAGCTGTGTAAAGTGGGTTCACGTTTACAAGAACTAAGCCCGCACGGAACACACCAAGTGCTACCACTGGATATTGCAGTACGTTTGGCATCATGACCGCTACGCGAGAACCTTTTGCTAAACCAAGGCTTTGAAGATAGGCTGCAAATTGACGGCTCGCCGTATCAAGTTCATTGAACGTTAATGTTTTATCCATAAAGATAAAAGCATCACGCGAACCAAATTTCTGGAAGTTTCTCTCAAAAATATCAACAAGAGAGGTATTTTCTGGTGGTAATTCTACTGTTTGTGGAATTCCAGTTTTTTGGTATTCAGCGAACCAAATCTTTTCCATAATGCCATATTCTCCAATTAGTAATACTTGGTTTTAAACTCTTCTTTTCGATAATGTATTGAGCATCTTATTTAATTTATTGCTCAATAAAGCATCCATAGCCATAAATACATTTCATATATAACGTATTTTGTCGACTAGATGCTAGCTTTATCTTTGAATGAAGAGTTTATTTGCTTTTTGATAACCTCGTGGTAATACCTGCCCTTTTGAAGCACGTTTACCGATGTATTTCAGCAGATCATCACCTTTTAATTTCAATTGTTGTTGTCCAGCAACGACCTGAAGCACATCATCCAAGTTAAGTGTTGTCATAGACACAATGCGTTCCTTTGCATCCAACTGCATCAATTTATTACCTTTTCCTTTATTGAGCATTGGTAATTCTGTCAGCTCTGTCAGTAATAATCGTCCAGAACTGCTGAGTACAGCGATATGTGTACCATCAATTTGTTGCAATGGCATTGCGCTTGCGTCATCTGCAAGCGTTAAAAACGCTTTACCCGCTTTAGCATTGGTGTCCAATTGTTTCGCTTGTGTTTTAAAACCATATCCTTTGGAGCTGATCGCTAATATTTCTACCTCATCTTCAGCAATCAGAATTTGTTGGAAATTTACTCCATTTGCTGGCGATAATTTCGAGCTTAATGGTTCACCTAAGCCGCGCGCTGAAGGTAATCCTGTAATTGGTAATGCGTAACTTCGACCAGATTGATCTAATACATACACTTTTTGATTAGATTTACCTTGTGCATGACTTAAATATTGATCTCCTGCACGGAAATTGACTTTATCTAGATCGATCTCATGTCCTTTCGCACAGCGAATCCAACCCGCTTCCGATAAAATGACAGTGACAGGATCAGCTGGCATCAAATCTTGTTCACTAATCGCGGTCGCTTCTTCACGCTGAACAATTGGAGATCGGCGATCATCACCAAACTTTTTCGCATCTTCTTTTAATTCTGAAATGATCAGATTTTTTAAAGATTCAGGATTCGCCAATTGCTCTCGAATCACGGCTGCTCGAGCTTCAAGCTCTTCTTGTTCACGGCGAATTTCCATTTCTTCGAGACGCGCCAAATGACGTAATTTAAGCTCTAGAATGGCTTCGGCTTGAATTTCATCAATACCGAAATGTGACATTAAGACTTCTTTCGGATGATCTTCCTCACGAATAATGCGAATTACCGTATCAATATCTAAATACGCAATTAAAAGCCCAGCCAGAATATGTAGACGTTTTTCAATTTTATTCAAATGGTATTGCAAACGTCTCGTCACAGTCGTTTTACGAATTTCAATCCATTCCAACAAAATACGACGGATAGATTTTACTTGTGGACGACCATCAGCACCAATCATATTCATATTGACGCGGTAGCTCGACTCGAGATCGGTCGTAGCAAATAAATGGCTCATGACCGCATCTGCATCGATACGATTTGAACGCAAGACAATTACCAAACGTGTTGGACATTGATGATCTGATTCATCTCGTACATCACTTACCAACGGTAATTTTTTTGCCTGCATTTGATCAGCAATTTGGCTGATAATTTTAGAGCCAGAAACCTGATATGGTAATTCACTGATGACAATTTCATTTTTTTCAACCGAATATACCGCACGCATGCGATAACTGCCGCGCCCAGTGCTTTGTAATTTCAGTAATTCATCAGCAGGTGTAATAATTTCTGCTTGAGTCGGTAAGTCTGGACCAGGAATATATTCAGCAACTTTTTCATCAGACAAATTCGGGTTACGAATCAGTGCAATTGTACCCTTAACAACTTCCCGTAAATTGTGTGGTGGAATATCTGTTGCCATTCCCACCGCAATTCCCGTCGTACCATTTAAAAGAATATTCGGTACGCGTGCTGGTAAATTTACAGGCTCTTTTAATGAACCATCAAAGTTATCTTGCCAGTCGACAGTTCCTTGACCTAACTCAGAGAGCAGGACTTCACTATATTGTGATAGTTTGGCCTCGGTGTATCGCATTGCAGCAAACGACTTTGGATCATCTGGTGATCCCCAGTTGCCCTGCCCTTCAATAAATGGATAACGATAACTAAATGGCTGTGCCATTAAGACCATTGCTTCATAACAAGCAGAATCACCATGCGGATGATATTTACCTAAAACATCACCAACTGTACGTGCTGATTTTTTGGGTTTACCACTATGCTTTAGACCAAGCTCGCTCATCGCATATACGATACGGCGTTGTACAGGTTTTAATCCGTCACTAATATGAGGCAATGCACGATCCATAATCACGTACATCGCATAGTTTAGGTAAGCTTGTTCTGTAAATTCTGCTACAGAACGATTCTCTGTCGCTTGGTGCGCAAGGCTTGTCATTGAATCGTGAAATCCTAATGAATGAATAGTTTAAGGGTGTATGCTAGTCTCCCAAACTGCGAAGAACAAGCAAGGTTGGACACTTTGTAAAGATAAAATAACAAAAAAAAGGCCAGTTGGTTTTATTTCATTTTAAATTGGACTTTTTTCTTGTATCCAATTAATTTTATTGAATATACAATAATCAAAACACAACTTTATAACAAATGATTTTACATACGCTCATCGTATGAACGGAACAAACATGCATAATTACATTCCTTATGATCTTCGCTCAAAATTATTTCAAATTGACCCTAATCTAGATGTTCATTGGCAAACGCGTTTAAAAAATATTTTTAATAGTGTTCCCGCACCAATACAAGGTCTGATACAGGAACAATTCCTGACTGCGAAGAATATTTACTGGGATCAACATCGACAATCATTCACTTTTAAGGGCATTGTTGGTCTTCAGGATTTAAGCAGTCATTTAATCTCACCAAAAATGCGAACTTTGGCTGAAAAGATCGCAGCCACTTTAGAAACGCTTAAATCATATCAAGACGTAATTAAAATCGCCGATTACTTAGAAACTGTACAAAATCAAATTGATCGTATTGAAACAGAAGAAGATCAAAGTTTTCTTAGAGACAAACAACTCCTACGAAAAACTTTTTTATATGATGCTGCAAATATCATCAAAACACTCGACTTAAATGTTCCTGATAATTGCCGACATTTAACAGCTGAAGAAATTCGTACTTTTATTCTTGAAGTTCATATTAAACATCAAATTTTAGGCTATTGGTTCAAAACCATCCTCCCGAGACAACTGAAGCAAATTAGCCATCCATTATTCCAAGACTTTATTGTTCAAGAACAAAAAATTCGTGATTTTGATGTCATTGAAAGCAGTCAGTATTTATATCTGGTCGCGACCATTCATGACTTTAGACAGAACCCATATTCTATCCGCCGCTTTTTAATGGAAGAAAAGCTAGGTCTTGAAGATCGAGTTTACCTAAATGGCGTGGTGTTAGATAAGAAACGCTTAAATGATCCAAGCTATTTAGAACAATTTAAATGGCAAGTCAGTCGAATTATTACGATTCAACGACAGATCACGACTCCTATTTTGGATCTGATGGAAAAATTTCATAACGTCAATTTTGATCTGTTATTACCGTTACTCAAAAAACCGCTCGATGCCTCTGGATTTTCAGTCGAACAAGTCATTAACGAGCGCCTTTTAGATTTCGAAAAAGCTTTAACTCTTGAGATCTTGCAACCTTTTCAATATGCACTGCGTCATTCAATTCGTCACCCTGATGAGTTTGATTATTGTTTTATCAGTATGCATCGTCTGTTCTCTGATATTGCGAGTTTTTATAAAGACTTTTCAAGTGAACCCATTATCGCCTTCAATACTCAAGCTCAAATTTTCGAATATAAAATTTTATCCTATTTAAAATTGATGGAAAAAAGACGACATACTATTTTTGTGAGTTTAGATGCAGAGTCTTATGCGGCAAGTCACAGCAAATCTCAAGCAGCGATTGAGCAAGTTAAAACAATTATTGCCGATGCTCTAGACCAACATAAAGTCAATCAAATTGCTTTCAATCAGAAAAAAAGAGAACTCGAAAGCCAATCAAACAAAGGATTCTTTCAAAAAATGTTTGATAAAACTGAAAAGTTAAAATCGGATCTTGAAGCGCTTAAATTGGCTGGAATTAATAATCGACGAATTGCATATTTAGATCTCGTGAAAGTGCCCAAAAAACATGATGAAACGACGGTGTACCTTGAGTTTGAAAGTTTGATTTCAATTAATCAGACTGAGCGTCACTATGCTTTTGTCAATGGCGACAATGGGGTATCAGCTTTGCCTATTTTAATTCAACTCCCTGAAGATAAAGAAAAATTCAATCTTCAGCAAGTGTCGAACACATTACATTTTGACTTAACTAAAGCACGTCAAAAATGGGTCTAAAAAAGAGGAGCTTAGCTCCTCTTTTTTCACTGATTTACATCCCCATAGACTCAAGTGTCTTACCTTTGGTTTCCTCACCGAGCACCAAGATCACGGCTGCAACTGCCAATAATACAGCGGTAAACATCATAAATACTTGGCTAAATCCATTTGAAGCCACCATCATATGGGTAACCACTAAAGGTGCAACAATCCCACCAATACGCCCAATTGCTGCTGCCCATCCTGATCCGAAAGCACGAATATTTGCAGGATATTGTTCAGGCGTGTAGGTATATAAAACGCCCCATGCACCAAGATTAAAGAATGACATCAAGCATCCCCAGAACATGATCATCGCTACGGTATCAGCCTGCCCAAAGAAATATGCTGATACTGCACACATTGCAATAAAGCCTGAAAGCGTCGCTTTACGCCCTAACTTTTCGACGAGCCATGCCGCGACAATATAACCTGGCAATTGTGCTAAAATCATCCCGAGAACATATTCAAAAGACTGCACAATGGTATATCCCTCTTTGACTAAAAGACTTGGTAACCACGTGAAAATACCGTAATACGAATAAACAATCCCAAACCAAATTAACCACAGCATTAAACTGCGCTTAGCGAAACCGCTTGACCATAACTGACCAAAACTGACATTTGAATGTGTTGAAACTGGTTTCACTTCAATTTTTTCGATGACTTCGACACCACACTGTCGCTCGATTTTTTGCACAATCGCGTGCGCTTCATTAATACGACCTCGATTGATCAAGTAAGGAACAGATTCCGGAACTTTTTTTAGAATGACGAAGACATAAAGTGCAGGCAAACCACCCAATAAAAATGCAACATGCCAGTCAAATTTAGGGATGACAAAATAAGAAACCAGTGCAGCACATAACCATCCTAGCCCCCAGAAGCTTTCAAGTAACACAATAAAGCGACCACGAACATGGGCTGGAATGTATTCACTCACTAAAGTCACGGCAACTGGTAACTGTCCGCCTAAGCCTAAACCTACAATAAATCTAAAGATTAATAACCATGTTAAATTTGGTGCGAAAGCACAAAGAGCTGTTGCTATACTATAGATGACCAAAGTTGTAGCAAATACTGCTTTACGTCCGATTCGATCCGCCAGTCCACCAGAGAACACTGCACCTATCGCCATTCCCACAAAGCCGATGGATACAACCCAACCTTTTTCAGCAGGCGTCATTTGCCAGTCTTCAGCCATCTTCGCCAAGATAAAGGAAATTAGTCCAGTATCCATTGCATCAAACATCCAGCCTAATCCAATCACCCACAACAAGGTGTAGTGAAATTTACCAATAGGTAAACGCTGTATTCGTGAGATTAAATCCATAGCATGCTCTCTGTGAGGAGTGATTTAAATACAACCAATGACAATCGCTGTTTTCTCAACACTGCTTTTTTTTTATTTTCTAAAGAACCATATAAAAATGACCGATCACATTATCGGCCATTTTGAAAGATGAGTGTAAAAAGTTTAATTTACATCTTTTGATGACGCCGACTGTTCATCATCATCTTTATAAATAAATTTTGGCATTTCAAGGCCAAAGTAAATTGCGATACAACGCAATGTGAAACCAAAAACAAGAGTAGAAATAATGGTGATATCTTGTGAAAAACCGACTTCGATACAGCCCCAATAGAAAATGACCGCAACAAAAGAAATACTGGCATAAAGTTCGCGACGGAAGACTAAAGGCACATCGTTACATAAGATATCTCGTAAAATACCCCCTGAAACGCCTGTCAATACACCTGCCACTGCACAAACCACGAAACCCTGTTCCATTTGAATCGCAATTTGACAACCAATAATGGTAAAACCTATCAGACCTAAGGCATCTAGAAGTAAGAATACCGAACGTAGATGTCGCATCCATTTTGCGATAAAAATCGTAAATAATGCTGCACAACATGTAAGTACTAGATATTCAGGATGTTTCACCCAAGTTAAAGGATAGTGCCCTAGCAAAACATCACGAACTGATCCTCCGCCCAAAGCAGTCACACAGGCAATAATAATGACACCAAACCAATCCATACTTCGTCGACCTGCAGACAAGGCGCCTGTCATCGCTTCCGCAGTAATCGCAATAATATAAATAACGGTGAGTAACATTGCCCTACTTCCAAATGAGGGTTTTTAATGCGCAATATTCTAAGTTAATTAAAAATTAATTCTAGAGAAATCGCGCACAACATTGCTTAAATTTTTTTCCTGATCCACAAATACAAGGCTGCTTCATCGTCACAGTTTGATCTGTCGTTGGGTCTAAAAAATACCACTGTCTATTGATGAATACGAAATTTGAGGTTTCATGATGGACATGTACCTGATCGACATGTTGGTAATGTGCTTTGAATTCAACTTGAGCATGGGTTTTATCCAGACGAGGTAAATGCTGAATAACCTCTAATTTTAACCACTGATTGCTCATCGCCCAATCCCGAATGGCAGCAATGTCTAAATGACTTTGCTGACCTGATGCTGTGGTACTCACAATATAGTCGATTTCATGTTTAGCGAATGCACTATAGCGAGAACGCATGAGCTGTTCAGCACTTTCTGCAACACGCTGACCACGATGTAAAGGTTCACAACAGTGTGTATAAATTCCATGCCCGCAAGGACAATTGAGTTCGGACATCAATATTCCAAAAAAAAATAGCACCTAATGAGATGCTATTTTAACTGAGTTTAAATCATTCTGATGGGTCTTGTTTTACGATGGGTACAATATGTACTTTTTCGATTTTATGACCATCCATTGTAACCACCTCAAATAGATACCCTTCTGCTTCAAAGGTTTCTCCATTTTCAGGTAAATGTCCTAAATGGAATAAGATATAACCAGACAGCGTAGAATACTGTTCTGACTCATCAACTAAATCACGATCAAGCAATAATGAAATATGACGAATATCAGTTGAACCCTCGAGCATGAGTGAACCATCCTCTAAGCTTTCAACTGCAGTTTCTATTTCATTTTCGTTCGGGAATTCACCCGCAATCGCTTCTAAAATATCAATCGGTGTTGCAATACCCTCAATGGAACCATATTCATTGAGCACAATCGCCATTTGTAAGGGTGCCTGACGCAATTGATCCATCACCATTAAGACTTGAGCGCTTTCATGGACAATGACAGGCTCTCGAATGTGTTTTTCGAAATTAAAATCGCCTGATTCAATATAGTCATTCAAAACGTTATGCGTGAGCACCACCCCAGCAATATTGTCTAGCTCGCCATGTGCAACGATCAAACGTGAATGTTTCATAGAAAGCACTTGATGTTTAATACTTTCAGGATCGTCATCTAAATCGATCCATTCGAGTTCTGGACGTGGGGTCATTAATGATTTGACTGGTCGCTCAGATAAACCTAATACTCCTTGCAACATCACGCTTTGGTATACCGCATTCTCATCCGAGAACATTTCCTCTACCAACGCTTGGGTAGCCAAAACATCATCCGTATTTGCCGATTGAGCATCTGCCGTTTTTGACTTACCACCCAGCATACGAATGACGGCAGAAGCTGTTTTGAAACGTAAATCAGTCGTTGTCACCGTTTTTTCTTGGTTACGGCGCATCAATTGATTTAAAAACTCAATCAGGACAGAGAAACCAATTGCAGCGTATAGATAACCCTTCGGAATGTGGAAGCCTAGGCCTTCGACAACCAATGAGAAACCGATCATCATCAAGAAACATAGACACAGAATCACCACAGTTGGATGCTTATTCACAAAGTCCATGAGGGCTTTAGAGGCCCATAGCATGATTCCTATCGCAATAATTACGGCGATCATCATGACCGAAAGATCTTTGACCATACCGACTGCTGTAATCACACTGTCGAGTGAGAACACTGCATCCAATACCACGATCTGTACAATGACCATCCAAAATGCAGCATGAACAGGATTTTCTTCTTTAACATGAACTTTACTTTCTAGACGTTCATGTAGTTCTAAAGTTCCCTTCATTAACAAGAAAATACCGCCAAAAATCAAAATAAGATCTCGGGCTGAAAACGGATGATCAAAGATATGGAATAATGGATTCGTTAACGTGATAATCCAAGCGATTGACGCCAAAAGGATTAGGCGCATGCCAAGCGCGAGCGTTAAGCCTAAAATTCTGGCTTTATTGCGTTGCTCAGGCGGCAGTTTTTCCGCCAAAATCGCGATAAAGACGAGATTATCAATCCCGAGAACAATTTCTAAAATAATTAAAGTTAAGAGTCCCACCCATGCGGAAGGATCAGACATCCATTCAAAAATCATGAGTTACACTCCCACGTTTCAGGAAGATGGGATTCATTTAAACCAAAGTGATGAGGCAAAGTTATAAATGCAGTATTTAAATTTAGAAAATAAATAATATTTTGTTCTATTGAGCGATGTCGATCACTACTCATATTGATGTATTGGTTGCCGAACAGATTTTCAGTATAGAAAAGATTTTATTGCAATTCACTATTTTTTCGGTGAATCAAGATTGGCTTTATCAATCATTTTAGAATGAAACTACAAAATATTTCAAAAAATTCTTATTTATCTATACAGTTGTCACCTTTCTTGCTTAGATTAAACTGCATGATGAAGTTAATTTAAAAAAGGTGAGTAAATAAATATGAATACAAGCGTTCTTAATAACACCTTAGAGACCGATACATCAGTTAAATCAAAAGCAACTCAATGCCTTATTGCACTTTATTGTGGTTCTCGTTTTGGCAATAACCCTATTTACCAACAAAAAGCCATTGCTTTGGCTGAAAAAATTGCAAGGCAAGGATTTGGCATCGTATATGGCGGTGCAAGTATCGGATTAATGGGACAAGTCGCAGATACAGTCATTGAAAACCATGGTGAAGTTGTTGGTGTTATTCCTGAATTTATGCTTGATTATGAAGTTGCCCATAATCAGTTAACAGAACTTCACGTGGTAAGAACAATGCATGAACGCAAAGCCATGATGGCTGAACGTGCTAGTGCTTTTGTTGCGCTCCCGGGAGGTTTAGGTACATTTGAAGAAATCTTAGAAATCGCAACTTGGGGACAGTTAAATCAACACCAAAAACCAATGATTATTTATAACGTCAATGGATTCTATAATGCCTTGATTGCACAACTCGATCATGCAGTAGAAGAAGGTTTTCTACCTGCTCAACATCGGGCAAAAATCATCGTATGCGAGCATTCACATCAAATCATCAATGCCATCGCAAACATGAAATGCCCTGAACAATTCGTGGTCTAAATTCAACAAGACTTTAAAGCATTACGCATGACGAGTAAAAAATAAAAGAGCCATATGGCTCTTTTATCATACATCTACACGATCAGGCTCTAATTCAACGTGATTTGATACGTTGCTGTAGTACCACTGACTTCATTCCCTACAATCAGTAAAGGCGTACCCGTTTGAGATTCTTTTGCGGAAACAAAGGTTAATCCTTCCGGACCTAAGTCTCCTGCCTGACCTGCCTCGATATCGGCAGTGGTTGCATCAAGTTTTCGCGAATGAATATATTGCACAAATTGGGGTTGGGCAGGATTGGAGATGTCATATACCATCACGCCTCCAACTCGTTCTAAACCAATAAATGCATAAGTTTTCTGGCCGATTTGACCTATCACCACGCCTTCTGGCTCTGATCCCTTATTGTCACTACGATTATCGAACCCTGCTTCTTCATGGTTTGCATTAAAGATCTCAGGATGGTGCTGAGCAATATATTGTTCAAAATCATCACCCGAATCCCAAACCAGCTCTAATCCTGTTTGAGCATCATTTTCTGTCCAAATACTGACAGATCGTGCCCCGAAGCTATATAAATGATCATAAACCAAATTGCCTCGAGCATTGAGTTTAGGTGTGCCATCAGTATTCTTTTGATAACCTTCAGTCCAAGTGATATTCAAACGACCAAGCATCTTGTCTTCACGGCATCCTTTAGCATCGCCATCGATCGCTCCACAATATGCAAAATGCTGAGGATTCAATTCAGCACCTTTCGCCAGTGCTCTTAATTGTGGTGGCAGATCTTCCCCTTGCCGTCTGTCGAAACCATCTTTATGAAATAGATGCTTCACACGCCATTCTTCAATAAAACCGTTTTTAATATTGCCTTGAGCATTCGGGTTATCCTTTAATTTTTCTCCCCAATATTCAGGATCATCTTCACCCCAAGCACGAGCATCCCCTTCATTGGCAGTGACAATATACGTTTTACCATTGACTTCGTAACTTGAGATCGCATCTGGCATATATAAGCCACGAACATGCTGCCAAGTTTGAATATTGATCTTCGCAAGACCATTTTCACCATCGGCATCACTGACATCTAAACCATGACCTTGTAAGCCATGATCTTTAAAACCGAGCGGATAGACTGCCATAACTTTGGCATTCAAAACATCCACTTTAGCTAAGGCATTATTTTCCTGTAATGCGACCCATGCAATTTTGCCATCTGCGCTGAGTGTGATGTATTCAGGTTCAAAATCTTGCGCTACTGTTGCATTTGGACCATAAATTCGCACACCTTGATCACGTAATAGCTGTGCTTGACTGTCAAAGGCTTTGAAGTCAGCTGTTTTTGCAACTGGTTTGTTCAAATTTGAGAGATCAATGATTGAAATCGAACCTTCGGGATCAATCGCATAATCATGAGATGGCTCTCCTTCATTCGCCACCAATAAGGTTTTACCATCTGCACTAAAAGTCAGCATATCGGGTAGAGAACCCACTGGAACTTGGGCAATAAAGCTCGAATCATTGGCATTAAAAAGTGCCACGATTCCTGGATCTGTTTTATCTTTGGCTTGTACAGCCAAGGCAACAATTCCATTTTTGACAGCAACACTATTTACTTCCGAGTCTGTTAAATAAGATTTAGCATCTAAAGAGCCAATCCATTTAGGTTGCTGAGGTTGGCGATAATCAAAAATATCAACCACGCCTTCTTTTGCGTTTACAACAAACAATCTTTGGCTTTGTGCATCATAGGCAGGTATCTCTGCTGCGCTGACCGCAAAACCACGACTTTCTGTACGACTGAGATAGTTGAGTTCAATCGATTCAGGCGTAATATCTGGTACTGATGTGATATTGTTAGTGTCATCATTACATGCCCCTAGCCCCAATGCACACATTGCGATCACAAGTGCGTTAGACTTTAGCTTCATTTTTTTAATCTTCTTATGGTGTTGTTGGCAACAACTTTATGACCATGCGATGACAATGCTGTGACCATTAGATTGCAATTTTGTTGCAAATCTTTCGTAAATAAACCACAAGTGATACAGAGAAACAGTTTTAAAATATTAACTTACTAATATGATCCTACAAGATGAGCAGCACAGCACACCAACCCTTACAGCCTGAGTTTAGATTATTGGTGTTTTTGGTCTCGATCGGCTTTTTTATGCAAGGTCTAGACACAACTATCATCAATACTGCGATTCCTGCAATCGCTCATCACCTCAATGAAGATCCTCTACACATGCATAGTGTCGTGGTGGCTTATGTATTGTCAGTCGCAGCCTGTATTCCACTCAGTGGTTGGCTGGCTGACCGATTTGGTGTCCGAAATATTTATTTTTCTGCAATTATCATTTTCACTTTGGCATCGCTCGGATGTGCATTTTCTTCTAATTTAAATGAGCTGTTATTTTTCCGAGTGATTCAAGGGATTGGAGGTGCTTTACTGCTTCCAGTTGGGCGTCTTGCAATGTTGAAAATCATTCCTAGAACCCAATTCCTTGCAGCCATGTCTCTGATGAGTCTTGCTGGTCTGATTGGTCCCTTAATCGGTCCTACTCTTGGCGGATGGTTAGTGGAGTACGTGACTTGGGAGTGGATTTTCTTAATTAATATTCCTATTGGACTCATTGGAGTTTTTCTCACATTTAAAGCCATGCCAAATGTGACTGAGACCCATGTTGCTAAGTTTGATTTTTTTGGCTTCTTGTTATTAGTCATCGCGATGGTTGGCTTAAGTTTAGGGATTGAAAATTTTGCTAGCCCCTATCTTCCACTATGGTGGAGTATTGTTCTTATTGTGTTTGGTTTATCTGCAAGTGCTTGGTACATGGTGCATGCCCATACCCACCAAAATGCTCTATTTCGTGGGAAACTATTCAAAAATCAAATTTTCGCGATTGGTATTGTAGGCAACTTTTTTGCCCGCTTAGGCGGCAATGCGATGCCTTTTCTTATCCCCTTAATGCTACAAGTTGCTTTTGGTTTTGAACCATTTATTACCGGTTTACTTATGATTCCAACGGTATTGGGTTCACTGGCATCAAAACCGATCATTCGCCAAATTATTCAACGATTTGGGTATCGTCGTGTGTTATTAGTCAATACCTGCCTTATTGGCTTATGTATTGCAAGTTTTGCCCTCACCTCAGCCGAAACACCTTTATGGCTAAGAACATTGCATTTCTTCATCTTTGGCATGTTGAACTCACTGCAATTTGTTTCTATGAATACGCTAACCTTAAAGGATTTGCCTCAACAAGATGCTAGTAGTGGTAACAGTTTTCTCTCGATGATTATGATGGTATCCATGAGTATTGGTGTAGCGCTTGCAGGTACACTGGTCAATGTGTTCACCGCTTATCTTGGTACTGCACAAATGCAACAGGCCTTCCAATGGACCTTAATTTTAATGGGCTCAATTAATATTATTACCATGTTTATTTTTTGGAAAATTCCGAAAGAAATGGATGATGACTAATGAATATGGATTCTAGATACTGTCGCTACCATTTACGTTTATTCGCGTTATGATATTAATCATATTTCGCACCAATCTTTAAGTGCTCATGAATTCAAAAAATAAGCAGCATATCTATTCGCAGAAGATTATCTTGTGGACCTCCCTTTTAGGTGCAGCCCTGATCGCACTCATGGTCGGATTATTGAGCTTTTTCTTTTTGCCGTTTCAACCAGCAACAGCTCAAGAGTATCCAATCAAAGGATTTGATGTCTCACATCATCAAAAAGAGATTCGCTGGTCGCAAATTCCAAAAAAGGAATACCAATTTGTCTACCTCAAAGCAACAGAAGGTGGCGACTTTAAAGATCGAAAATTTCAGGATCATTGGCTTAAAGCACGCGAGCATGGTTTTAAAGTCGGAGCGTATCATTTCTATCGACTTTGCCGTGATGGGAAAGTTCAGGCATTAAATTTCATTGATTCTGTGCCACGTAAAGAAGATGCCCTTCCCCCAGTCATTGATTTGGAATACGACAGCAATTGCATCAATACCTATAGCAAAGAAAAACTGTTACATGAAATCGATGTTATGCACGATTTGCTGCATCAACATTATGGCAAACAACCTATCTTTTATGTTTCTAAAGCCTTCTATAACATCGTACTTGCGGGTGCTTTTACGGATACCCCACTCTGGGTACGTGAATACACCACTCAACCTGAATTAAAAGACAATCCAGATTGGATCTTTTGGCAATACACCAATAAAGGCACAATTAAGGGTATTTCTACACCAGTGGATTTGAATGTATTTAATGGCGATCAAAACGACTGGATAAAATTTCTAAAATTAAATCAAATTGAGCCATAAATCTTAAGGAGTCAGTACGTTACAACTAAAGAGATCTAACTAAAAAATAGAGTGCAACTGGGCTCAAGCAAGCGAGTTACGCTTTATAAGGATGACATGATGTCGCTTAAAAAAGGGATTTTAACGGTGATTGGTCTTTTGGCTGTCACGCTCATGGCTGCGTTTTTTTATTTATGGCAACCATCAGGAAAGCTCTCCGAATTTAATCAATGGAAGGCTAAAATAGACCAACCCGTCAGTGAACAAAAATTAAATGTTCGCTTTTTTGGCGTTTCCACATTGCTATTTGATGATGGTAATTCACAAATTCTAATTGATGGTTTTTTTAGTCGACCATCTCTCATGACTATTGCTTTACAACGCCTTTTCAGTGATCAAGCACTGCTTCACAATATGATTCAGGACCATGAGCTTAAACGCCTCAAAGCCATATTGGTGACCCACAGTCACTATGATCATGCTCTGGATATCTCAGTGCTCGGAACTTCACTCCCAAAAACTCACATCATTGGTTCGTTGAGTACATTAAATATAGCACGAGGCGGCAAAGTGCCTGAGCATCAATTGAAACTGGCTGTGCCTTTTCAAGCACTACAATTGGGTGCATTTCGTATTACGCCTATTCCCTCACAACATACGCCACCTACAGCAGTGAACAATGATTTAGGTGAAGAGATTCTGCATCCACTGCCTCAGCCAGCACGTTTTTATGAGTTTAAAGAGGGCGGTAGTTTTGATTACTTGATTGAGCACAATAATCGCAAAATTTTAGTTAAAGCCAGTACAGGCGCGCTTCCTAATCAATTTCAAAAGTTAAATGTAGATGTCTTGTTTTTAGGAGTTGCTCAGCTTTCTAAACAATCACCCGAGTTTCAACAACAGTATCTCGCTGAAACTATTGATCAGTTGCAACCCAAAGAAGTCATTCCAATTCATTGGGACAATTTCTTTAAACCACTTTCACAACCTTTAGAATTTCTACCACGAATAGCAGATAATTCTCCGAAAAGCCTACAACTCGTGATTGATCATGCACAGCATCAAGGTCGAAAGGTGACTTTACTGACGGAGCCTTACGCATACCCAATAATCAGCTCAACGACGCCTTAATTATGGGTTAAAATTAAGGCATCTCATGATTGATTGAACATTTTGCGAAAGATAATTCATATCGATATGGATGCTTTTTACGCTTCTGTGGAGCTTAGAGAGCGTCCAGAATTAAAACACTTACCTGTGGTCATTGCATCTCATCACCCACGGGCCGTCGTTGCAGCAGCATCATACCCAGCTCGTGAGTATGGCTTACGTTCTGCCATGTCGATGACACAAGCTAGAAAACTTTGCCCACAAGTGATCGTCATTGAGCCAAATTTTTCTAAATACCAACATGTTTCAGCTCAAATTCATGAGATATTTCAAAAATATACCAGCATCATCGAACCCTTATCGCTGGATGAAGCATATCTGGATGTCACTGAACATTTACAACAGATTCCAAGTGCTACTGAAGTTGCGATGCATATTCGTGATGAAATATTTCAGCTTACTGGATTGACCGCCTCAGCAGGCGTTGCACCAAATAAGTTTTTAGCCAAAATTGCATCTGATTGGAATAAACCGAATAGCATTTGTGTGATCAAACCCAATCAGGTGCAACAGTTTATCTATGATCTTCCACTCAAAAAAATCCCTGGTGTAGGAAAGGTCACACAGGAAAAATTAAAAGCTTTGCAACTCGAAACACTCGGGGATTTACAGCAGGTCGAAGAAAACTTTCTCACTCATCATTTCGGAAAATATGGCAAACAATTATTTCTCTATGCTCAAGGGATCGATGAGCGACCTGTTCAAAGCGAACGTCAAAGACAGCAAATTTCTAAAGAAACCACGTTTGATGAAGATCTTTTTTTAAACCAATGTGATCAATTTTGGACTTCACTGCTTTCTCGTGTTTGGCAAAATCTTCAAAACAAGGAAATGATCGCTAGAGGTATCAGCGTCAAACTCAAACTTAAAAATTTTCAAGTTTTACAACACTCTAAAAGCTTTAAACAACCTTTCAATCACATAGAGGATTTGCAACTGGCACTCAAATTATTGTTAATGGAAATGAATATTCCTGATGAATATCAGTTTAGACTCATTGGTGTTGGGGTGTATCAACTTTCAGAAAAACAACAAGACACGCAACTCAATTTATTCGGATTGTAAATTTCGTCTAGTTTTCATGCAAAAGAACAAAATTAAGTCAATTTTTTTCGCCTTTTTTTCCTTTTTAGAGTAATCTAATCGCGCAATACATTTACCCATGTGTCTGCTGAGATGTTGTTAGAAGACCTATATCTAACACATTTGTCCTGTGATTGGCGTGACAATCCATCCGAATATTACAGGGCACTCTAATCTGAATGGGTACAATGTCCTTTCCCTCCAAATATTTCTGATCTCCTCCCATAAAAATAAACTTTCAGAGATACAGCAATTAAACCGAATTCATAGTTCCACTTCCCCTATACTTTCTAAATCCTATACGGCATTTCATAATCTATATTTATATCTATAAGGGATGAGCTTTATGTCTGTTCAACGTTTACACGTTCAAAAACGTTTTTCTGAGGTCGCTATTTTTGGTCACTTCGTTCATCTGGCAGGTCAGTTAGCAGAAGACACGTCGCTCGACATTCGTGGACAGTCACAACAAACCTTTGACATTATTGACCGTTTATTGGCTGAAGCAGGTACAGATAAAAGCCATATCATGTCTGTGACAATCTATCTAAAAGATATTGAAAAGGATTATGTAGCATTCAATGAAGTTTGGGATGCATGGGTTTCTGATATTCAAGCCCTACCGCGTACATGCGTAGAGGCCAAACTGTATCATCCCGATGTTCTTGTTGAGTTAACGGTAATAGCCGCGAAACCTTGATAAAAAAAGCATGCCTGAGCATGCTTTATTATTTCAAAGATGATTAGCTAAATGCGCGAATATCTGCCAATCGCCCAGCACTATACTTTTCTAATTTATGCTCAATCACGGATTCGTCTACCCATTCAATTGGCATTTCCTCGGTGTACTCATCCAAAAAATCACGTCTTAACTGCACATATTCTGGCACAGCATGGTAAGAGATCACTTTGTATCCCGCGGTTTCAAGTAATGCATTTTGAAACTGTAAAGTATGTCCACGTTTGAATGAAAATTTATCTTCTAAACTGACAATGGCAAGAACTTTACAATCCTTATTCATCACCACAAAATCAGCAAACATTGACTCATATTTACGGCGTGTACGTGGTAACTTTGTGGTCAGTAAGGCGTCAAAAGAGACATGTGCCAAAATATGCGCATTTGGCATGATTTCTTTAAGACGATTGAAAGTTACTTGCTGATAGGGGCTAAACACTGCTCTTTGACGGAGCATGCTATCAGAGGGTTGTTGATGCTTTAATCCTTTATAAGCAATGAACAACACCACAGCGAGTATGATCACACTCGCGATGATCATGATATCCATGACTAGTATCCTTATTTGAATTCTTATCGTTAATTTCTTTTTTAAACTACTTCAAAAAACACAACTTTTATTATTGTTTCATTATGCTGATGCTAAACATCGCATAGTCCAAGTGAAAAGCGCTCCAGACCAAGCTTATATTAAACATGTTCCGCACTTATTGGCTATAGTCTAAAACATGAACCACATCACACTATTACATAATTGTTGGACAATGAAAAATTTTTCATTTGAAGATAATACAATATCACCTGAAATGAAAAACTCAAAACCACACTAAACTACTAATTTAAATGATTTTATTTGAATAAAAAAGAGATTGATCCAAATCAAGCCCAATATTCCGATAAAATGAGCATCACCGAAAATATTGTATAGAAAATGTTCAAAAAAGGACGCCGCAGCGTCCTTTTAAAAGAAATTATCATTTATGCACGAGACTTGGGGTTGGATTTACCCTTAGGTTTCCCCTCGCCAAAAGGTTTTTTGCGATCTCCAGTCTCACGTGGTGGCAAACCAGTGTGCTGTGTCAAGATTTGGCCTTTCTTCGGACGATTATTTTGTCCTTGTGATTGACCACGATTAGCGGTTTGACCCGTACGTTTTTGTGAATCACCTGCAACAGTTGAATTTTTCTTACGTGCAGATTGATATTGACCATCCGTGCCCTGAGGCTGATACGTCGGAATCAAATGTTGCTTAGAATTACCAATTAAGTCCTGACGACCCATTTCTTTCAAAGCTTCGCGCAGTAAAGGCCAGTTATTTGGATCATGGTAACGTAAGAAAGCTTTATGTAAACGGCGGCGTTTTTCACCTTTTACAATGTCGACATCTTCAGTATAACGTGCCACTTTCGCAAGCGGATTTTTACCGGTGTAGTACATGGTGGTCGCAGTTGCCATTGGTGATGGATAGAAGGTTTGTACTTGGTCAGCACGGAAACCATTCTTTTTCAACCAAATTGCAAGGTTCATCATATCATAATCGGTTGTACCCGGATGCGCCGCAATAAAGTAAGGAATAAGATATTGTTCCTTACCTGCTTCTTTACTGAAACGATCAAACATTTGCTTAAAGCGGTCATACGTCCCAATACCCGGCTTCATCATTTTATTGAGAGGGCCTTTTTCGGTATGTTCAGGAGCAATTTTTAAGTAGCCACCGACATGATGAGTGACTAATTCTTTGACATATTCAGGGTTCAATACTGCAAGGTCATAACGTAGACCCGAACCAATCAAAATCTTTTTAATACCTGGTAAAGCACGAGCTTTACGATATAACTGCGTAAGAGGTGCGTGATCAGTATGCAAGTTTTGACAAACACCCGGGAACACGCACGATGGCTTACGACAGTTCTTTTCAATTTCTGGATCTTTACATGCCAAACGATACATATTGGCTGTTGGACCACCTAAGTCCGAAATAATGCCTGTAAAGCCCGGCGCCGTATCACGAATCTTTTCAACTTCACGTAAGATCGATTCTTCAGAACGGTTTTGAATAATTCGACCTTCATGCTCCGTAATCGAACAGAAGGTACAACCACCGAAACAACCACGCATAATGTTCACAGAGAACTTGATCATGTCAAACGCTGGGAAACGCGCATCGCCATAAGATGGATGTGGTAGACGTGCATAAGGCAAGTCGAACACATAATCCATTTCTTCTGTGGTTAATGGAATTGGCGGTGGATTGATCCAGACATCACGCTCACCATGCTTCTGCACGAGTGCGCGCGCATTCCCTGGATTGGTTTCTAGATGCAAAATACGGTTTGCATGGGCATAAAGCACTGGATCATTGGCAACTTCTTCAAAAGAAGGTAGACGAATCACAGCCAATTCACGTGGTGGCAATTTATGTTTAATCGCCTTAGATGATGGCTGTAACTGCACAATTTGAGTATCTGCATCCAAATTGTCGCCTTCACGAACAATCGGATTGCTGACCACTTCTTTTTGGAAATTCTGATACTGCGTTAAGCTGTTGCCTTTGTCTTTCTCAATTTCACAGCCATCAATATCTTCGGTCATCACATATGGATTGATGATTGGATCAACACGGCCTATGGTATCGACATCATTTGATGCGATCTCAACAAATTTAGCTTTCGCTGCACGGTTATGCTTATTAATAATAAATGCAGTACCACGAACATCAGTAATGTCTGTAATTTTTTCGCCTTTGGCTAGACGGTGCATCACTTCAATGATTGAGCGTTCACCATTACCATACATCAATAGATCGGCTTTTGAATCCATTAAAATAGAACGACGAACTTTGTCAGACCAATAGTCATAATGCGCAATACGACGTAATGAGCCTTCGATACCGCCTAGCAGAACAGGAACATCAGGGAACGCTTCACGACAACGTTGACAATAGACTGTTGCTGCACGGTCAGGACGTTTATTCGGTTGGTTATCTGGAGAATAAGCATCATCTGAACGGATCTTACGGTCAGCCGTATAACGGTTGATCATAGAGTCCATGTTACCTGCCGATACGCCCCAAGCAATATTTGGTTTACCAAGTACACGGAATGCTTCAACATTCGTCCAGTCTGGTTGGGCAATAATACCAACACGGAAACCTTGCGCTTCAAGCACACGGCCAATGATACCGGTTACAAATGATGGATGATCGATATAAGCATCACCACAGACAAAAATAAAGTCACAACTATCCCAACCGAGTTGGTCCATTTCCTCGCGTGACATCGGCAAAAAAGGCGCGGGTTCAAAACAAGACGCCCAATATTTGTCGTAATCAAACAACGCTTTTGGCGCAGTCTGAGCGGTATAAGCAGTAGACATGGCTAGCAATTCTCGGCTGGCAGATGGAAGATCAAAAATTAGATCAAAGATGAAAGCCGATCATTTTACCATGAATTCAACTCAACTTGCTTGATTAAAAAACAATCAAATACAACTGCTTAAATTTTCTATTCATCACTGATGACCTAAGACCTGTTTCTGTACATTTAACATACAACCAAATCTAAACAAAAAATAATATGCATTTAATTTCAGCAACTTGAGCTTAGCAATTGACTCAATTCCTTTACGACTGATGATTTGGGTAATAAACAAAGTTGCTTTTCATTTTTATAGTGTTTAAAAAAACGAAAGGCGTTTAATCGTGCTCAAAATAATACTCACAACCGTTGCCACCATGATGGCTTTATCAATTTCCAATTTGGCTTGGACTCAAACTAAAATTCCACAGTCTTACCAGCAACAAGCAGCTTGGCAACAATTACAACAAAGACTCCCTTTGAAATTTCGTATCAACGACCAAAACAAACCACATGAGTACTACTGGAGTTGGAATGATTACCGTGTACATGTCGATGCTTATCCCAATACTAAAGCGCCAGCCAAAGTCATTTTATTACATGGCGTAGGTACAAATGGTCGTCAGATGAGTTTAATCCTTGGGCGTCCACTTGCCCAAAAAGGGTATGAAACCTTCGCATTGGATTTACCCGGTTATGGTCTGACGCAATACCCTTCAAAAAAAGAAATTCGTTATGATCATTGGGTGAAATTGGTCAATGATTTTGTGAACGAACAAGCTCAAAAAGATGATCGTCCTATTTTCCTTTATGGACTCTCAGCAGGTGGAATGCTCACCCTACATGTGGCTATGCAGAATCAACATGTCGATGGCATCATCGGAATGACCTTTTTCGATCAAGAGTTTAAAGACGTTCAAAAAGGAACCATGCGTTTTAGTGCTCTAAGCCCTGTTCTTTTGCCAAGTATGAAAGCAGTAGCACATACCCCTTTGAAGCAAATCACCTTACCTATGTCCTTGGTCTCAAAGATGTCAAAACTCACCAATGACCCTGAAGCCTTAAGAATCATGTTGGCTGATAAAACATCTGCAGGTAATAGCATGAGCGTGGAGTTTTTAAACAGCTATATGCATTACCAAAAACCATATCCTTTGACTCAGTTTAATCAAGCACCTGTGTTGCTGACTCAACCTGAACAGGATCAATGGACTCCTTTAAAATTGAGCCAACCTGTTTTGAAACAGTTGAAAGTACCTTATCGTGTGATGAGTTTACAAAATGGCGGGCACTACCCTGTGGAGCAACCTGCATTAGATCAGCTGGTAAAATACAGTGATCAATTCATTCGTGAAAATTTAAAACGCTAAATTGATCTATTGAACGATAAATGAATCACTTAGATTGTTTTGTAAGCATTTTCCTACAATCATCTCTTCCATTGTCGGCTATGCATATCAACGACACTGGACTATTCTTAAACCATCAGGAAACAGGAAGTTTCCCAAACAAAAAACAACAATAATAAGTTTGAGCATCAGGACGTGAGGTACGACAGGAGTTATACCTAAAAGCAGCCGATACGAAGAAAAGCCCATCAGGAAGATGGGCTTTTCTTTTTCTTGCACATAGAATTTTTAAGCACACTACACGTTGTCACGCTTGTAAAACAATTATTCACCATGCTTTTTCGCTTTCACAACACTTTCATGCATTCCATTTGTTAGTTTTAAAGTGTGTCACGCAACAACTCTGACTGTAATTTCCAAAGTGCAAGCGACTTATGCTGTTCCTACAACACGGAATATCCTAGTGCAAACGGCTTGCATACAAAATTTTAAAGATTGAGGATGTGAACATGGCAAAAGCTTTATTTATTACTGCAAATTTTGGTGTTGAAAAAGATGAATTAATCAAACCCTTAGCATTTTTAAAATCAAAAGGGATTGAAACCTATCATGCTGCTGAAGAAAAGAAATCTGTTCAGACTGTGGTTGGGGATCAAGAGCCTTCAGATCAAGTTCAACCTGACATAAGCTTTGATGAAGTCAATGCAAACGACTATGACATCCTGATTATTCCTGGGGGAACGGTCAATGCGGATAACTTGCGAATTCATCCACAGGTTCAAAAATTGATTCAAAGTTTTGCTGACCATCAAAAACCAATCGCAGCTATTTGTCATGCGCCTTGGACGTTAATTGATGCGCAACGTATCAAAGATAAAAATCTGACGTCTTACAAGTCAATAAAAATTGATTTAGAAAATGCAGGCGGTAAATGGGTCGATGAAGAGGTGCATCGTTGTAATACTGGCGGTTGGCCGCTCATTACTTCACGTTGTCCTGATGATATTCCTGCATTTAATGAAGCCATTTATAAAGAATTGACGCAGTCTTAAACGATTAAAACCCCTTTTTAGGGGTTTTATTTCGCATGTTTTACAGACTTTTTAAGTAATCTACGATTTCTTGCTCGCCTGCCATTTCAGCAAGTTCTAAAGCTGTAAATTGCCCCTTGTAAGCAACATTTGCACCTTTTGCGACTAGCAGTTGTACTACATCTAAGTACCCATTCTCTGCGGCTGCTTGAAGTGCGCTATAACCTTCATCATCAATTTGGTTTACATCAGCTCCGTTGTTTAAAGCTGTTTCAACTTCTGTGATTTCGCCTAATGAAGCCCAATAGATCAGTTCAGGAAGATGAAGTTCGCTATCATCGTCAGGGAGTGGGGAGAATGAATTGAGTTTCATAGGAATATAATCAATTTAAATTACTTTAACTGATACTATAACTCATTTCGCTGTAAAGACTCCTTTTCAAATTTTAAGGCTTCTTTGTTTGAGCCTAAATATCTGTTGATTCCATCAATAGCAAAAAATCCACTAATTGGATTTTCATGATGACCAATTATTAAACCTCCTAAACAATTCTTTGCAGTACAGTTTGCAATAAGAGTACTGTTATTAGTGATTAAAATATTTGTTGGACGTATTAGAATTTCTACTCCGTTCCGAAGAAATCTACCCCTTTTGAATATTACTTTATTAGGGGGACAGAATTGTATTTCGATTAAAATCTTTCGATGGTTTTCTCTAACTGTAAGAGTAGTACCAATTAATTGGATATCCCAAGCTGATGGTTTGTAAATTAATTGATTATTTTTAATATGAAGTACTGGAGAATTATACTCATTAAAAATTACTAGGTTTAATAAAAAATGACCGTCAGCCAATATCAATCCAATTAGAGGTACTCCATCAACACTTAGTGGAATCATTGCAGTGCCATAACCATTATCACTACAAGTGAAAGTATTACCCCCTATTTCAACAATTGCTTCTTCACCTGAAAAATGTAATAGATATGGTTTTGATACTCCTTGTCGCAGGTTGAAAGGATCTTCATTAGCTTTTCTAACAACCTCCTTCGGTAATAATCCATTAGTTTTCTCACGATGATGATGATCACAAAGTAGCGTTATCTCTTCAGCTATATGACGCTTAACTAAAGCCCATTCTTCCATATGCTCATATTCATACAATGGCATTCCACAAATAACGCATCCAAAACCACATCTTTGTCTAACTTCTCTTTGTATAGGTAATGGAATATTTCTACTACTTACTTTTTCTTCGAGCATATTTTAAAATTAATCTTATCAAAATTAGTAGTTTATAACATAAAAAGCCCCCTTACGGAGGCTTTTAAAACATTCATTTATTTAAGCTTTTGCAATACTTGGCTGACTTGAACCAATCTTTTCAGATTCACTTTCATTCATAATCAAAGCCACTGCAATTGCGGTAATCAACACAGGTAAACCTACTGCCATAAAGTTAAAATGCGCTGGTAAGTTCATCCCAAGTAACCCGCCAATCAAGATTGGACCTACAATTGCTCCCATACGACCAATCGCAGACGACCAGCCAATCCCTGTTGAACGAACTGCCAATGGATAGTACTGAGCTACGTAGCTATATAATAACATTTGTGAACCAATCGACGCAGCACCTGCCAAGAACACCAAGATGTAAAGTAACAGCATATTCGACTGGAAGCCCATTAAGCTCATCACAATCGCACCCATTAAACCCAAGAACATCAATACAGGTTTTAAATGGTAACGGTCTGCCAAGATACCACCACCAACGATCCCCACTACCGCACCAACATTCATGACCATCATGAACATTAAGCTATTATCCATTGAGTAGCCCGCAGCCATCATCAATTTCGGTAACCAGCTGCTGAGTGCGTACATGGTTAATAAGCATGTAAAGAATGCAACCCAGAACAACAATGTATTTACAGCGCGGCCTCGACGGAACAAGCTGACAACAGTTGCCGATTCAGGCTCATCTACTTGATCTAGCTCGAAAGTTGTATCTTTCTCAACTTTTACTTTAGGTTCAATCTTCGCCACGATTTGACGAGCTTCTTCCTGACGATTTTCTTTTACGATGAAGGTTAAAGATTCAGGTAAGAATTTCCAAATAATTGGAAGTAAAAGTAATGGAATACCTGCGATAAAGAACATGATTTCCCACCCAAAACTTGGTGTAAACCATGAACCTAATAATGCAGCCATCACACCACCTACCGCATAACCACTAAACATAGTGGTTACCAAGGTGCTACGCATTTTTTGAGGTGCATATTCTGAGGTCAAAGCCACAAGGTTTGGCATAACACCACCAATCCCTAAACCTGCCAAGAAACGCAAAATACCGAACTCAGTTGGATTGGATGCAAAACCACCCGCAAAGGTTAATCCACTGAATAAAATAATACAGATCATAATGACTTTTTTACGGCCAATCTTATCTGCTAAAGAACCAAAAATCATTGCGCCAAACATCATCCCTGCAAGTGCAGTACTTGCGAGCATGCCTGCTTGAACAGCACTTAAACCCCATTCATCCATCAGTAATGGTAAAACTACGCCATTAATTGCTAAGTCATAACCATCAAACAGGATAATGAGTAAACACCAAGCGACAACATTGAAGTGAAATGGTGTGAATTTAGCATGGTCAATAATTTTATTGACGTTCATTGCTTGCTGTGACATTCCTCACCTCCTGTGAGAGATCGTATTTCAATAATCTTTAAGCACGATCCAACCAACTTTGAATTTAATTGTTGTGAGCGACGCATCAAAATCGTGTGCTTAAAGTCTGTGAGGTAAATTTCACATAATTCTGTGTTAATAAAAATTGAACGTTAGTCTAAAATCCAATCAAAATTAGGCTTTTTATCTAAATATCGCATTAGACCAAAGTTAGTTTGACTTATGAAAATCAGTGTTTCCATCATTTTATTGGTGAGTAATGATGATATCTCTCTCAAATACGAATTTATTAAAGTACTTATTTAATTATGATATTTTTCACTTAATTTAATAAAAAACCTCATAGATCAAAATCCATGAGGCCTTGAACAATTAATATAACTTTTTGTCTAATTTAATCTGAATAATTTCATTATCATCTGCAAGTTTTGCATTACGTCCACTCGAACCCGGAAAATTATTGTCATTCAACACTGTGATTAAATCAGGTCCTTCAATCACAATATCTTCAATGGTAAAGAATGGAAAACCGAAACGCTCACCCGTCATAATATCGCCCTCACGTGGCGTACCATATAATAAATTTGGATTTGCAATATCCATTAAATTGACTAAGTCTATCTTGTTAACCAACTGCTTCGGTTCATTCAGTTGTATTCGAACTAATTTCTTAAAACCACCAATATTATTTTCAGTATCATCACGCTCAATTACAATACCTTCATTTTGACTAAATAACTGGAAATCACCAATTGCTGTTGCTTTAGGGTCGAGCTCAAAATAGTAATGGTCATTTGTATATGCTTTTTTAGCAATATCAAATTTTGAAATTAATAAATGTCTTTGCGCATTCTTGCTTAATGGTTTTTCCAGCATTGGATATAAATATTGACCATCTGGAGAAATAGCCATACCTTCAAATCCACCACTTCTTTGCACGAGCGCATTTTCTATTTCAGCCGCACTTTGATGAAGTTGATTTTGTGGAGATCGAAGCTCTTCTCCTTCTTTTTCAGGATGAGGCAATGCAATCGGAGCACTCTTTAAGACACCATCAGCACTAAAATGCAGTAAAAATGGACCGAATTCATCTCCGATCCAGATATCACCATTTTTATCACGCTGTATAGATTCCGGATCAAAATCAGCACCTGTTAAAAGTCGTTCTGGCGTACTCTCATTGACAATTTTGAATGGTACTAACTTATTCGGATCACGAAGCTGTATATGAGACAGTACTTTAACGTTATTTGAGTTGGTCTTAGCAGTTCTAAAATCTACTGAAATATTATAAAGGCGCAATAGATAGTCTGCTGAGTTATCTTGTGCCCCAAATCCATTATCAGACATTACAAGATACGTTTCATCAGCATTTTTTAATGCCCCAGAAAATCCTTGAACTGGCTGACCTTTAAATGGCGGATAAATACCGTTTGCACCTTTAACATAAAGTCCTGAATCTGGTCCATCGGCATAGGTAGCCACATCAAGCTTTGCAAATGAAACAAGTGTAGGTTCATTTATTTGATTTTGTTGATCTGAGGTGATCTTATCATCAGAATCATTACAACCGCTAAGGGCTAAAAATGACAATAGCACTGTGCTTAAAAGTGTCTTGTTCATAAATCCATATGTATCACTTAATTAAGGACTCATGATTAAACGGCATGATGGTGTCATTCCTCTGACAGATCAATGAAGATTTGATTAAGGCTTTTATTATTAGTTCCTCACTATATAAAAATCTTTATCAGTGAGTTCTAAAATACATTTCCCTTTATATTTAATTCTTTAATTCTTTATTATCCCGCATAAAAAAACACCCCCTTCTATTGAAGGGGGTGTTTAGAATAATGAGCTGGCGATGACTTACTCTCACATGGGTAACCCCACACTACCAT